>CBJNAR010000076.1:0-8969 GCA_966434075.1 uncultured bacterium | reverse complement strand
CCGGCAACAGCCTGTTCCCCTGCGAATCGATCTACGGGACCATCGAGGTCAAGTCCCGCCTGTCGGCGGCGGAGTTGGAGACGAGCATCGCCAACGGCGCCTCGGTGAAGCGGCTGGGGCGGGCGTCGTCGGATGGCGGCGATCTGCTGCCCTACCGGCGGCTGGCCTTTGCCGCGCCGCTGGCGCTCGATCCACAGCAGCGCAACCCCTACCTGAGCATGATCTTCGCCTACGAAGGACTGGCCGCGCCCGCCGTGGTCGAGACACTCAACCGGCACCTGACAAGCGGGCGCACGCCTGCCGCCCTGCTGCCCGATTACCTGTTCTCCTACCGGCGCGGATTCGCCGTGTTGCGTGCCCAGGGCAACCAGGTGGCGCCCTTCGGCGGGCCGTTCGACCGCTACGTCGCCGTGGAGGCGGGCGCCGACACGCTGCCCCTGTTTTTCCTCACTCTCAACATCTGCCTGAATTCGATCTTCCTGCGCGCGCCCGACTTCAACGCCTACTGGTTGCAGGTCTTCGGCGAGATCCTGCGCGGGGCACCGCCGCGCTAAACCGCGCCTTCCAGCTTGGCCTGCGTCCAGCGCAGATCGACCAGCGCGGTGGGCACCTGGAGCAGCCGGGCCAGTTGCGCGGGCGTGAACTCGACGCCATAGGTCTGCATGGCGGCGGCGGGGACCAGCAGCAGCGCTGCGGCGAGTTGCGCGGTCCGCTCGTGGTCCTCCTGGTCCCACTGGTAGGCTTTGCAGGTGTAGAGCCGGTGCGGGTGGTAGGCGATGATGTGGCCCACCTCGTGCGCCTCGGCCATGCGCTGCCAGGGCACGGGCAGGCCGGCGTTGATGCCGATGTGGATCTCGCGCGGGCGCACGACCGCGAAGCCGAGCGTCCAGGCCGTGAACGGGTAGCGGCGCACCGTGAACCGATCCAGCAGGCCGCTCAGATCGACCGGCAGCCGGTCGTGCAACGCATAGCGGCGGATCAGAAACTCGATGGTGTCGCGCGTGGAGTCGTCCATGGGGTGGCCTACTCGGAAACGACGCGGCGGGCGTACGCCGCCTCTTCGTCGAGGATGCTTTGCAGTACGCCGACGATAATGGCGCGGTCATGCGCGGGGAGGTCGGCGATCTGCTGCAGGTAGAGTTCCAGACGCGGGTCGTCCGCCGGTGCCTTGCCGGCGGCAGGCGCGGCGGGTGAGGATGCGACGGGGGCGGGGGCGGCTACGGCAGAATCCGGGTGCGGCGGCTCGACCGGGCGGCGCCGGAGCGCGCGCCAGCGGCGGACCCATGTACCGATCATCGTGCGACCTACGCGCCTTTCTGCCAACGCGCGTGTGAGATACGCGGGCGCCTCGACCCGCGGAGTACTCCAATTATAGCACCGCGTCGCAACGGTTCGCAACGCGAACGTCTGTACGCAATGCGTGAACGCTCCACCCGCGACAGGCGCGGCATCCGGTAGAACGAACGGAGGGCCGCCCGGTTGCCCGGCGGCCCTCGTGGTGTGCTGGGGGGTGGCCCGCGCGGGCCGGCGTCAGCGGATACCGCTCGGCGCGGGCAGCGGGGTGGCCGTGGTCGTGGCGGTGCCCGCTGCGGATGTGGCCGTGGCCGTGCCAACGGCGCCCGTCGTGGATGTGGCCGCGGCGCCGGGCGTGGTCCCGGCTGCCGCCGTCACGGTAGTGGCCGGCGTGACGCTGCCCGCGGGCGTGACCTCGGCGCCCGGCGTGGTTGTGCCGGTGGCGGGCGTGGCGCTGCCGGGCGCCAGGGTGCCGGGGGTGGCCCCCGGCGTGCCGCTGCGCTTGGCTGCCTCGGCGTAGGCCAGGCTGGCCTCGGCGGTGGCGCCGGCGCCCTCATAGGCGCGGGCCAGCGTCGTCCAGTACTCCGGGCGCCCCGGATCGCTTTCGACCGCCTGGTGGGCGGGGGGCACGGCGTCGCGGAACTGGCCCTGCGCGATCAGGGTGCGCGCCAGCAGATCGAGGCCCGGCGCCCAGCGCGGATGCTGCGCTTGCAGGGTGCGCAGGGTCAGCGTGGCGTCCTCGGCGCCGTGCGGGCGACCCGGCGCGTTCAAGTAGGCGACGCCGAGATAGTAGAGGGCGGCGGCGTCGGTCGGGTTGCGTTCCGTCGCCGCCTCCAGCGCTGGGATCGCGTCGGCGTAGCGACCCGCCTGCACCGCGGCAATCGCCGCCGTCACCGCAGGATCGACGGCGGTGGGGGTGCCGCCCAGCGGGCCACGGGCGGCGGCGGTGGGCGTGGCGGGCAGGGGTGTGAGCGTCGGCGGCGCCTGGGCCACCGGCACGGTCGCCGTAGGCGCGGCGGTATTAGTCGGCGCCACGGTGGGTGTCGCGGTGGGCCGGGGCGGCGGCGGGCCGAAGATGGGGCTGTTGGCGAGGCCCAGGCCCACGACGCCGATCACCGCCAGCGCCAGCACGCCGACCAGCACCGTCAGGAAAGCCCGGCTCATGCGGTCGTCGGTCTTGGGCTGGAGTTCGGTCTGCCCGCCCAACCGGGTCCCCGTGCTGATCACCACAGTCTCGGCGGCAGGCATGACGGGCGCATCGGCCCCGGCGACAGGTTCGGCGGGCACTGGTTCGGCGGGCGGCGCGGCTTCCGCTTCCAGCAGGGACGATGCCGGTTCGGCGGGGGGCGGGGCCGCCGCGGCACGTTCGCGGGCGGCGGCCAGGGCCTCGGCAAAGCCGGGGCGGCGCCGGGTCAGGTCGGTCTCGGCCTGGTTGGCGAAGCGGCTGTTCGGGTCCAGGCGCTCGGCCCGCACCAGCGCATCGGCGGCCTCGTCCAGGCTGGTGCTGCTGAGCGCGACGCCGATCCAGGCGTTCAGGTTATCGGGCGCGGTATCGGCGGCGCCCCGGAACAGATTATACGCGCCCGCGCGGTCACCGTTGCGCAACAGCATAATGCCTTCGCGCAGGCGTTCGGCGATGGGGCGCGCGGTGGGGTCGGACGCAGAATCGGCGGGCGGCGGGGCCGAGCTATCGGGCTCCGGGTGCTGGTCGTCCAAGGCAACCTCCTGGCGGCTAGCGGAAAGTGGATGGCATGATGCCGAGCTGGTTGCGGTATTTCGTCACAGTTCGCCGGGCGATGCGTACGCCCTGCTCCCGCAGTCGCTGCACAATTTCCTTGTCGGTGAGGGGTTTCGGTTCGGTGACTATCATCTCCCGGATGCGGTCCTTGGCGCTCAGGGAGGCCTGGAAGAAGTCGGCGAAGGGGATGACCTGCCGGTTGGGCAGCATCACATATTTATCGGCGGTGGCCCGGCTGACGGTCGATTCGTGCAGGCCGAGATACTGCGCGACCTGGGCGCGGGTCAGCGGGCGCAAGTGGCGCACGCCGTGGCGCAAGAAGTCGTCCTGCACTTCGACCAGGCAATTGGTGATCCGCCGCATGGTCTCGCGGCGCTGGGCGATATTCGAGATGAACAGCCGCGAACGGTTGACATAACGCCGGATATGTTCGCGGTCGTTGTCCGACATGCCGGCCATGGTGACGGTGGGCAGACTGAACTCGCCGCTGCTGTCCTCGCCGCTGCCGTCGGCCTCCGGGCCGGGGCCGTGCCCGTTGGTCGTGACCCGGCCCTGCGGATGCGCGGCTGCCGCCGCAGCCAGCCGGTGATAGATCGGGCTGATGCGCAGGCTGAAGCGCAGCGACTCGACGACCTCGACCTCGAAGTTGTTGTTGCGCAACCGGATGATCACATCGGGGGCGACGAAGCGCACCGGCGAGGGCATGGGCCAGGGGCGGCCATCGGCGGCGTAACCGGGATGCGGGTTCATGTGCGTCTTGATGAAATCGCGCACGGCCACGACCGCGTCATAGGTGGTGCCCAGCGTGTGGGCGATGAGCGTGAACTTGTGCTCGCCCAGCTCCGTCAGGTGATCCCGCAGGATCTCTTCGACGAAGGGCACCAGTTCGGGGCGGCCCCGCTCCTTGATCTCTTCGAGTTGCAGCAACAGGCACTCGCGCAGGTCGCGGGCGCCCACCCCCGTCGGCGCGGCGCGCTGGATCAGGCGCAGCACTTCCTCGGCCTCGTCCGATGTGACGCCGCAGGCCCCCGCCACCTGGTCGAGGCTGCACGACAGGTAGCCCCGCTCGTCGAGACTGCCCAGAATGTAGCCTGCCACCGCGCGCGCGTTGCCTTTCAGGCCCGGCGCCAGGTCGGCCAGCATCTGTTCCAGGCGATTGGACTCCCCGGCGACCAGGCTCATGGGATCGAACTCGCCGTCGTCGTCGGCCCGGTTGGCCCCGTTGCGGCGGTCGCCGTGATCCTGGTACCAATCCTCGGACGGGGAGTCGACGGCGGCGGACGTGGCGCTCGTCGGGGTGGGGGCGTCCTTGCTGGGCGGGGTGGTCGGCTTGTCGCAGAAGGGGCAGATCGGCGCGGTGCTGGGGATGCCGCAACTGGGGCACGGGCGGCCTTCCACCATTTCCAGGGCGGGGTTATCCCCCAGCTCTTGCTGGACCAGTTGTTGGAGCTCTAGCGACGAGAGAGCCAGCAATTGATTGAGAACAATCAGGGTCGGCGAGACCTTGAGCGATTGTTCCTGGCTGATCTGTAACGATAAGTCCACGCCTGAGTTGTCTCCTGACGGCACAGCCCTTGCTGCGGATGGCCTGCCTTCTGTTGCCAACCATTATACACCTACCCTAAAGTACGCGCAAGCGTACCCCCATATTCTGCAAACCGCGCTGCGCAAGCGCCCCTGCTAGACGTAGCCGGCGACCGGCCCCGCCGGGCGCCGCCGTGCCTGGGCACGATCCCTGCTCAGCTATTCGCGTCCCCCTGGGCGCGGTTGTGGCACTGTGTAGCTGGCACATATCTTGCTCACCGCAGGCAGGGAGGGAGAGTGACAAATCTACGTGCATGTGTGTGCGGGCCGCAGCACTTTGCACCCCAGGAGGAGTTCCGGATGCTAACCAATGAAGCTGAATTGGCCCAACGCGCCTCGCAACATGACCAGGAAGCTTTCGCGCAACTCTACCATGCCTATGTCGAGAAAATCTATAAATATATCTATTACAAGGTCGGCAATCCCTGCGAGGCGGAGGATCTCTGCGAACAGGTCTTCTTGAAAGCGTGGGAGGCCATCGGTCGCTATACGTGGTATGGCTATCCGTTCTCGTCCTGGCTCTACCGGCTGGCGCATAATCTGGTGGTGGACCACTATCGCACGCGGCGCGAGATTTTGCCGCTCGACGATACCCTGCTGATCCGCGAAGAGCCGGTGGACCCCGAAGCCGCGCTGGCGAGCAGCGTCGCCTCCAGCGAACTGCGCCAGGCCATCCAGCAACTGACGACCGAGCAGCGGCAAGTGATCTGTTTGAAGTTTATCGCCGGGTATGACAACAGCGAAATTGCCGCCGTCATGAACAAGAAGGAAGGCGCGATCCGCGCGTTGCAGTATCGCGCGCTGCGCAGCCTGCAGGCGATCCTGGAAGCCGAAGATCGGCGCATCCGCGAGTTCGATTTCCTGCCGCTGGGCACCGCGCCGGTGGGCGGCTGGGGCGACCTGGCGACGCCGGCCTGATGGCGGTTCGCGTTGGGGAAGAGGGGCGCGCCCGGCGCGCCCCCTTTTTTATTGCCCGGCGCGCGCCCCACGCCGGGTCAGCGGGTGGGGCTCGGCCCCGGCCATCGACGGGCCGAGGTCGTCGCCGGCCAGCCAGCGGCGCACCCGCGCCTCCACTTCGGCCAGGGGCACGCCCCCCGTGGTGTCGATCCAGACCCAGCCCGGATCGCGCCGGAACCAGGTATACTGGTGGCGGACGAAGGCGTGCGTGTCCCACTTGAGTTGTTGCAGCGCCGTGTCCAGCGAAATTTCGCCGCGCAGATAGGGCGCGAACTGGCGGTAGCCCAGGCCCGTCATGGACGGCAGCGCCCAGCTATAGCCGCGGGCGTGGAGGCCCGCCGCTTCCTCTACCAAGCCGTCGGCCACCTCGCGCTCGACCCGCCGGTCGATGCGCCGGTGCAACTCGGCCCGCTCCGCCGTCAGCGCCAGCCGCCCGATGCGGTAGGGCGGGGGGACCTTCTGCTGTTGCTCGGAGAAGGGCCGGCCCGTCAGGTAGATCACTTCCAGTGCCCGCACCAGGCGCCGCGTGTTGCCGGGCAAGATGCGCGCGGCGGCGGCGGGATCGTGGTTCTGGAGTTCGGCGTGCAAGGCCGCCGGGCCCGCGGCGGCGGCCCGCGCCTCCAGCCGGGCGCGCAGGGCCGGGTCGGGCTCGACTTCGGGCATCCGCCAGCCCTCCAGCACGGCGGCCAGGTAGAGCGGGGTGCCGCCGACCAGCAGCGGCAGGTGCCCGCGCGCGTGGATGGCGTTGATGGTGGCGTAGGCTTGCTCCTGGTAGCGGGCCAGGGTGTACGACTCGTCGGGGGCCACCAGGTCGATCAGGTGGTGGGGGACGCCGCCGCGCTCCCAGACGGGCGGCTTATCGGTGCCGATGTCCATCTCGCGGTACACCTGCCGCGAGTCGGCGGTGACGATCTCGCCGTCGAAGGCCCGCGCCAGGTGGATGCCCAGCGCGCTTTTGCCGACGCCGGTGGGGCCGCCCACGGCCAGCAGGGGCGGCAGCAGGGGGGATTCCGCCATGGGGCCTAGCTGACCTGCACGAGAATATGCCGGGGGCGCGGGCCGTCGAGTTCCACCAGGTAGAGGCGCTGCCAGGTGCCGAGGGCCAGCGCGCCGTTCACCACCGGCAGCGTCTTCGACTCGCCGATCAGCGCGCCCAGGAGGTGGTCCTTGGGGTGCTCGCGCCCGGCGTGCAGGTGGGTATAGGCCAGGCTGGGGAACTGCTCCAACGCCAGCAGGAAATCGTGCGCGAACCCGGCCTCGGCCACGTCGTTGATGACCAGGGCGGCGGTGGTGTGCTGGACAAAGACCAGGCAGCGCCCTTCGACGACGTTGCTGCGCGCCACGACATCGGCCACCTGGTCGGTGATGTCGATCATCTCGCGCTTGCGATGCGTGTTGACGATGAGTAGCTTATGCATGGTCGATTATACCACGAGGCCGCGCCGGGCGGCTCAGACAACGATCTCCAGCCGCCCCAGCGGCCCCAGCAACTGGTCTTCCTCGTAGGCCAGATGCGACAAGAGCATGTCGCCGAGCTCATCCGCCGCGCGCTGCACCTCGGTGATGCGGGCCGGATCGTTCATCATCGCCACCAGCGCCCGGTCCACCCGGTCGATCTGCTCGGCGATCACCTCGTGCTCCCAGTGCAGCCGGTCCAGCACCGGCACCAGGGCCTTATCCTCCCGCCGCAGGCTGGGGAACATCTGGTAGTCCTCGATGGTGTGGTGGATGCTGACCACGCGGCAGTACTGAGCGCAGAACGCACCCAGTGTCCAGTAGTTCTGGCGCAGCGCCATGCGGTTGAGCAGGGTGCGCGCCGCCGCGGGGTCCAGCGCGCCCGTCGCCACCTGGGCCGCCGCCTCGCGGATCTCCGCCAGTTCGGTGCGCAGGTGCTCGTGCACTTGCAGCAGGGTTTCCTGGCTTTCGCGGCCTATCGCCGTTACCGGGCCGGACTCGGTCGGGGCAACGTGGGGCCGCTTGGCCTCGTCGAGCGCCGCCGACCGGGGGGCGGGGCCGGTGCGCCGGGGCGTCGCCGCCGCCACGACCGGCGTGGGCGGCTTGGTTTCCGGCGCCGGAGGCGCGGGCGCTGTGCCGTCGCGGCGTGCCCGCGCGACGGCCTCGCGCACGCCCGGCGCTACCTCCTCGGCGAAGCGCCGCAGATCGCCTGCCGCGTCGGCCCCCGGCCCGAGGATAAACACGCTCATCCCCTGCTCCAGCGCCAGTTCCGTCAATTGCTCAATCCACATCGGTGGCGGCCCTTGTAAGTAGCCGCGCTCGGTGGTCGCGAACCGCCCGTTGATGTTGTAGGCCCGCCGGATGGCTGCCGGGTCGCGGCCCGCCGCCTGCGCCGCTTCGTCGATGGCGCGCGTCATGTCCGGCAGTTCCGCAGGCTGCGCGTAGCCCAGCGAGGGGATCCAGCCGTCGGCCAGCCGCCCTGTCAACCGCAGCATGCGCGGCTTGTACGCGCCCAGCCAGATGCCGATGGCGTGCGGCGGGATCGGTCCCGGCTGGGCCTGGTGCAGCCGGTAGTGCGCCCCCTCCAGGGTCACGGGCGGGCCGGGAGTCCAGAGCGCCCGGATCACCCGGATGGCCTCTTCGAGGGCCTCGATCGCTTCGCCCGGCGCGCGCCGCGGGCCGCCCATGGAGACGACCGCGTCCCAGAACGCGCCCGTGCCCAGCCCCAACTCGACCCGGCCCCCGCTTAGCAGATCGAGGCTGGCCGCGGCCCGCGCCAGCACGGCAGGGGGCCGCAACGGCAGATTGATCACGTCGGGCAGCAGCCGGATGCGCTCGGTCTCGGCGGCCAGCAGAGACAGCAGGGTCCAGGTGTCGAGGAAGCGCGGCTGGTAGGGGTGGTCCTGTATCCCCACCACGTCCAGCCCCAGCCGGTCGGACAGGCGGGCCAGTTCCACGACGGCATCCGCTTGCCGCGCGTCCGGCGTGAGAAAACAGCCAAACCATAGCTCGTGACCGAGATCGCCCATAGTCGCTCCTTGCATGCGGTTGTTTTCGGGCGTTTCAGCAAGCATCATGCCGGGTGCATGGCAGACCGAATAAGAAGGGCCCATCCCAGGGCGCCTGAGTAGTCCGTCACCGCGGTTTTGTCACTCTGAGCGCAGCGAAGAGTCTCGTCGTTGCGGCTACGAGACGAGATTCTTCGCTCCGCTCAGAATGACGATAGAGCTTATCACTCTGAGCGGAGCGAAGAGTCTCTTCGTTGCGGCTACGAGACGGAGGTTCTTGGCTCCGCCGTTTTGTCACTCTGAGCACAGCGAAGAGTCTCGTCTTTTCGGCTACGAGACGAGATTCTTCGCTGCGCTCAGAATGACAAGCTTAACTCGTTACTGACCACTGACCACTGACCACTGACCACTTGTCGTCACTCAGCACTCAGCAC
>CBJNAR010000075.1:0-9046 GCA_966434075.1 uncultured bacterium | reverse complement strand
TCTGCCCCCCGGCTGGACCCTCGACATCGACCCGGTGAGTATGCTTTAATCGCCCACGCCGGTGTTCGGGTGGGGCGCGGGCCGGTTTGAAACCGGCCCCTACAATGGACCGAGAGGCAGGGGGGCGCGGCCCGGTTTGAAGCCCGCCCCTACAGGGCAAGGTGAAGCGGGGCGACCCAGTTTAGGACCGGCCCCTACATCGGCCATGCACCGGGCCGTGGCGCTGTTCCTGCTGTTGCGGGCCGGTAGCATCGGTTTTGGCGGCAAATGTGGTATGATAGAAGGAAGCATTTGTTTATTCGCCATTGGCCGGATCGCCCGATCGGCAGTGGTGTACCGCGTGGAGGCGGAGGAAAAGGCAGCATGGCAATACTGAATATCGTAACCGATGAGCATCCCACCCTGCGCAAGCAGGCGCATAAGATCAAGCAGTTTGACCCGGCGTTGAAGAAGCTGGCGCAGGATATGTTCGAGACGATGCGCGCCGCCAACGGCATCGGCCTGGCCGCCAACCAGATCGACCAACTCATTCGCATCATCGTCGTCGAGTTGACCCCCGATCCGGAGGAAGACGCGCCCGGCAGCCGGGCTGTGCGGCTGGCGCTGTGCAATCCGGAGATCGTGGAAAGCAAGGGGCGCACGCTGGGCACCGAGGCGTGCCTCAGCCTGCCGGGCTGGGTCGGCGAGGTGCCGCGCGCCGGCAGCGTCGTCGTCAAGGGCCAGACGCTGGACGGCAAGGCCACCCGCGTGAAAGCCGACGGGATGTTCGCCCGCGTGTTCCAGCACGAGATCGACCATCTGAACGGCGTGCTGTTCACCGACCGGGTGGAGGACCTGCCCCCGCTGCACAAGGTCTCGCCGCGCGAACCCGCCGAGACCGGCGAAGTGGCCCCCGCCGACGAAGCCCACACCGACGACGGCGACCTGGTTGTGCTCAACTCCCAGCGTTCCTGAGCCGGATCAGCATAGGATGAATAAAGGGCGGTGCCACAACGGCACCGCCCTTTGCTGTACTCCTTGAGGACCGGCTACGCGACCTCCAGCACCATGCCGCTGCCGTGGTCGCGGGCATCGGTGAGGAAGCCGCGCAGGCATTCCAGGTACTTCTGCGCCAGGGTATCGCCCAACGTGACCGTCGAGAGCGCCTGCTGCAAGTAGACCGCGTCGGCGGCGGTGAGGTAGCCGAGGAAGCCGGTTTGATCGCCGGTGTAATGCAGTTCCAGATCGGCGCGGAACCCGGCGGCCAGCTTAGCCAGTAACGCCAGCACATCCTGCGGCACGGCGACCGCGCCCGCGAGCGCCCCCGCCACCAGGGCCACGAAGTTGGCGTAGCGGTCGTCGGCGGGCGGCGCGTAGATAAACTCACGCTGGGCGGGCGTGCCTAACTCCCACGACGCGCCGCCCGCCGTCTTGTAGCGGCAGAGATCGACCAGGTCATGGTGGATCGAGCGGTTTTCGCCGCAGGGGACATTGATCAGCATGCAGCGGCCCCGCTCCTCCAGCATGCCGATCACCGGAGTCCAGGCCGGGTCGGCCTCGGCGGTGGGGTCGGGCGGGTTCAGGCGGGCGATGCCGGGGCATTTGGTGTTGTATTCGCAGATGCCGTTGGTCCAGTGCTTCAAGGGGCGGCGACAGCCGCGGCGGGTCCACGTCTGCGCATACTGGTAGTAATGTTGCAGCAACGGGAAGTCGCCCACCAGGCGCTCCAGGTCGCTGAAGTCGTTCTGGTAGTAGGCGCGGCGAACCGCGGGATACAACGTTGTCTCGAACAGTTGCCCGTCGAAGGCCAACACGTAATAGCCGATCATCGTCGTCCCTTGCGCTATAGGTGTTGCGGGTGCCGGGTGCGAGGCGACGCCTATATTACACGCCCGGCGGGGGCCTGTCAAGCGCACTTGACAGCCGGGATCGTTTGCTGTATGCTGCACGCAGTTGTCCAAGGGGTACCTCGTCCACTCCTTTGCCGCCACGGACGCCACTATTCATTGCATACATGCTAGCCGGAGGATTCGTCGGTGCCATTCACGGACCCTTTTCGTCCCCAGGACCAGATCGATCAGGTGCGAAAGGTGGGCCGGCTGGCCCAGTTGCTCCTGGAAATGCGCAGTGAATACGAGCGCAAGCCGCGCCGGGCGCTTCTCGACCAGATTATCGCGCGCATCGACGAACTGTCGGCCTTGCGCGCCGAGATGGGCAAGGCCCTGGAGGCTAGCGAGGCCGCCGCTTCGGCGAACGCCCCCCACGAATAAGGATCGTTAGCCTGGTTGCGCCGCCGGTAGGACTTCCTACCGGCGGTTTGACGTGCCGGGTTGGACATAGCTATCGGGCGGGAACGCGCGTGAGGTGGGGTTAACTGTGGAAGAGGTCGTCCATCTGCCGGGCGATCTCGTCGCGGAACTCGCCGCTGAGCTTGTCGGATCCCCCGGCGCCGTTGAGGGGCGCGCCCGCGCCGGGGCTGGTCGGCAGATCGGGCGCCGCCGGCTGCGGCGCGGGCGCGGCAGTCGAGGCGTCGAGCACACGGCCCAGGCGGGCACTCGCTTCGCGGCTCCAGAAATTGACCAGCCCGCTGTTCGAGGTTTGCTGGTAGAGCGTCATCAAGATAGCCTGCCAGCCGACCGGCGTCAGGCAGATATTGAGGCCGGCGCCCTGATAGAGCAGGGTCGAGGCTTTACTTTCCCCCAGTGAGCGGCCCAGTTCCTGCCACGAGGCGAAGATGCTGGCGGCCAGCGCGAACAGCGTCGGGTAGCTGTTGTGGACCTCGCGGCCCTGGCGGGCAATGAGCGAGCCGGTGCTGTCGATCAGGCAGACTTCCTTGGCCTCGGCGCGCGCCAGCAGCAAGCTGAGCACCTGGTTGATGCGCGCCGTGTCGCTGGGGCGGACGACCACGGTGCCCGGTGCGTGGATTGCGAGCGCTGGGGGCACGGCCTGCGGAGCGCCAGGGGGCACCGGTGGGCCGGCGGGAGGCGGGGGACTCTCGGCGCCCAGCGGGGCGGCCAGGGTCAGCAAGTTCACCGCCAGCATATCGCCGGCAATGCGGCTGACCTTCGCGGGCTCGATTTGCAGTTGCTGGGCCACCTCGCTCAGGGTGGCCCGCCCGTCGAGCGCGCAGAGCACCTGCCAGCTCTCGCCGTCCAGGGCCCCACGCACGCTTTCGCGTGTGCGGCCCGCGGCCAGGGTATACACCTCGTCCAGCCGGGCCTCGGCCTCGTCCAGCGGCTCGGGTTCGTCGAGTAACATGACCTGGCCGCTGAGGATCTCGTCGACCGTCATCGCGCCCACGGGGATGGTCCCGCTGGGATCGGGCGGCGTGAACTGGAATTGCCAGCGGCCGCGCGTCCAGGCCAGCAGCCGCGACATGACCTCGATGATCTGGATCTCCACGGCCATGGCGAGATCCTCGATCGAAATCAGCCCCACGTCGAGCAGGATCTGGCCGAGCCGCTTCCCCGACTGGTCGGTCTGAAGGGCGGTGGCCTGCGCCAGTTGCGCGGGGGTGAGGCGCCGGGTGCGCACCAGCACTTCGCCCAGCCGGTCGCCCTGCAGCGTGGAGTCGGCGTGGATGATTTGCCCCTGCACGAACGCGATCGACGCGCGCTGGGTCGCGTCCCACACGCGCAGGGTGCCGGTCATGCCGCCGCTGGCGACCATTTGGAGCACTGCGACGATATTTAACTCTTCGAGCGTTCCTTCCAACGCCATGGCTTTCTCCGGATGCAGGCCAATCAGATGGTGGGGCCAGGCAGGGGCACGTCCGCCGGGTTGCTCCAGGGGCCTTTGCGTGGCAGGCACACCCGCGGACAGAGGGGCCGGCGCGTGGGTCTGTCCTTCGGCTGTAGTATACCATATCGCCCTGGAGCGCGGCAAAAGTCCCGCCTGTGATCCCCCCCGCCGCGGCTGGCGGGCAGGCGGGGCGATATGGTACAATATGGATCAGGCTGGTGGCTTGGCGACGGGCCACCGGCTTGGCAATCCCCTCTTTTCTTTCAGGAAGACGGCGCACCTGTATCCGTTCACCGGTGCCCGGCGGGTAGGCCAGACGCATATGGCTCGCCATCCCATTGGTTAGGAGATCATGCATGCCCCGCGTTACGTCGAAAGGCGCCCTCGGCGGCGCCGTGTTATTGCTGCTGCTCGCGATCGCGCTGCTGGTGACCGGGTGGCCCGGTGCCGCCCCCGCCGCCCCCGCTCATACAGGCCCACGCCAGGCCCTGCCCGGCGCGGCAGCCGGCGGGCAGACCGCGCCCGCCGCGGCCCAACCAGCGGCCAAAGGCCCGGACGGCGGCCCCGGTATCGGCTATTCCGAGCGCAACGACCTTTCGCGCCCGCTGAGCCAGTTGACGGCGGTACCCGCCGCGCCGCGGATGGGCGAAGAGCGCGAAATGCCCACCCTGGGCGGCAAGCCCTTCCCCGCAGTGAAGGACCCGGTCGTGCAAAACTGGTTCAGCCGCAACCAGCAGGAGGCGTCCATGCCGTCCCCGCTCACCAACTGGGAGGGCGTCGGCAACCTGGACCATGTTTATCCGCCCGACACCGTTGGTGATGTCGGCCCAAATCACTATATCCAGTGGGTCAACACCCATTTCCAGGTCTTCAACAAGGCCGGCGTATCACTGTATGGTCCCACGGCGGGTAACGCGCTGTGGAGCGGCCTGGGCGGCGTATGCGAGACGACGAACCAGGGCGATCCCATCGTCGTCTACGACAGCATCGACAATCGCTGGGTGATGAGCCAGTTCGCGTTCAACGTTAGCGCGGGGCTCCCGGTGGCGCCCTTCTACGAGTGCGTGGCCGTCTCGCAAACGTCCGACCCGCTGGGCGCTTGGTATCGCTACGCCTTCCAGTTGAGCACCCGCTACTTCGACGACTATCCCAAGTTCGGCGTCTGGCCCGACGGCTACTATGCCTCGTTCAACACGTTCGACAGCCAGAGCAGCAACTACAGCTTCTCGGGGGCGTGGGCGGTGGTCTTCGATCGGGCCAAGATGCTCACCGGCCAGCCGGCCAGCTTCCAGTACTTCGCGCTCTCGGCCAACGACGACGCCCTGATGCCGTCGGACCTGGACGGCCCGGCGCTGCCGCCGCCCGGCGCGCCCAACGTCTTTGCCATGATGAGCAACTCGGCCAACGTGCTCAAGTTGTATAACTTCCACGTGGACTGGGCCAACCCGGCAGCATCCAGCTTCGCCAACACGGCCAACCTGCCCACCGCGCCCTACAACTATCTCTGCCCGACCACGTCGCACTGTGTGCCGCAGGCAGGCACGGCCATCAAGCTCGACGGCCTGGGCGACCGGCTGATGTACCGCCTGGCCTATCGCAACTTCGGCAGCTACCAGACGATGGTGCTAAACCACACCGTCGCGGTCACGGCGCAGCAGGCGGGCGTGCGCTGGTACGAGATCCGCAACCCGGCCACGGCGCCCACGATCTACCAGCAGGGCACCTATGCCCCCGACGGCAACAGCCGCTGGATGGGCAGCGTGGCTATGGACGGCGACGGCAACATGGCGCTCGGCTATAGCGTGAGCGGCTCCGGCATGTACCCCAGCATTCGCTACACCGGCCGCCTGGCGAGCGATCCGCCGGGGCTGATGACCCAGGGCGAATTCAGCATCATCGAGGGCACCGGCGCGCAAACCGGCACCGGCTCGCGCTGGGGCGACTACTCGATGATGAGCGTCGACCCGGTGGACGATTGCACCTTCTGGTACACGCAGGAATACATCCTGAACACCGGCACGGCGCCCTGGCGCACGCGCATCGCGTCCTTCAAGTTCCCCTTCTGTCAGGGGGCGATCCCGACCGCGACGCCGCAGCCGACGGCCACGCCGCAGCCCACGCCGACCCTGGCGCCGGGCCAGCACTTCACCGACGTGCCGCCGGGCGCCCTGTTCTATGATCAGATCAACTGGGTCGCCGACGCCGGGATCGTCTCCGGCTATGCCAACGGCGACGGCACCTTCAGCTTCCGCCCAGTCAGCGCCGCCACCCGCGGCCAGGTCAGCAAGATGATCGTGCTGGCCCAGGGCTGGCCGACCACCACGACGGGCGGCCCGCACTTCCGCGACGTGCCCACCTCGCAGCCGTTCTACGCGGTAATCGAGACGGCCTACGCCCACGGCGTGATGAGCGGCTACTCCTGCGGGGCGCCGGGCGAGCCCTGCCCCGGCCTCTACTTCCGCCCGAACAACAATGTGACCCGCGGCCAATTCGCCAAGATGCTGGTCAACGCCCGCGGCTGGCCGGCGAACCTGGCCGGGGCCCCGCACTTCGTCGATGTGCCGGTCGCCAATCCGTTCTACAGCTTTATCGAGACGGCCTATAACCACAGCATCATCAGCGGCTACACCTGTGGCAGCCCCGGTGAGCCGTGCCCCGGCGGCTACTTCCGCCCGAACAACAACATCACCCGCGGCCAGCTCGCCAAGATGATCGACAGCGCCTATCATACGACGCCGTAAGCGCGGGCCGGCCCCGCACCTCGCGCCCCTCTCGCTCGCCGGGAGGGGCGCCTCTTTTTGCGCGGCGCCCGGAGGCTCAAGCCCCCGGCTACGCTTACGAAGCCCGCCTGCGCGGGCTGGTTTGCCGGGGCGGCGCCGCGCGAATCACGGCGGATTTGTTAATCCGCCGGCAACATTTGTACGTTATATTATATGGGTATGAAAACAAGACCGCGCCGGCTCAGGTCCACGGGTATGGATCGTGCAGCGCGGGTGCTGGGGCGCCTTCCGCCGAAGGCGCGCCGGGATGCCCAGAAACGATCGTCGCGGAATGGCGATCGAATCATTACTAAACTGATAATCTTGCGCGCCGCCGGCCCGTCCGGCGCGTGCGTATCGCGCTTCTCCTCCCGCCGTTCCGGCCGGTCCACTGGTGTGCCGCCGAGTTGTGTGGAACGCGCCTGGAGTCCGTTCTTATGGAAACAATATCTGTGTCCGCGCGCATCGCTCATGAGGCGCGCGTGGACTTCGACCGCGCCCGGCGCCGGGCTTTTCTGGCCGACCTGGCCGCGATCCTGCGCCGCCGGCCCAACTGGCTGATCTCCTACACCGAGGTGGAACGGGAACTGCCGATCCAGGGCCAGATTTATCGCGGGATGCGGACCATCCCACTGGCCGCCGTGCGCGGCAGCGTGGACCGCTATCACGACTTTGATCGCAACTTCCTGCCGAAGCAGACCTTCACCCGTGCCCGCTGGGAGAGTGTTGACCGCGCCGGGCTGGCCGATATCCCCTTGCCGGCCATCGAGGTCTACCAGGTGGGCGAACTCTACTTCGTCAAAGACGGCAACCACCGGGTATCGGTGGCGCGGCAGCGGGGCATGGAGTATATCGACGCCGAGGTGATCGAGTGCCGGACACTGGTGCCGCTGGCCGCCGACACCGACCCGCGCGATCTGCTGCGCCTGGCCGAGTATGCCCGGTTCCTCGAAAGCACCCGCCTGGACACGCTGCGCCCCGGCTGCACCATCGCGTTCACCGCGCTGGGCCGCTACGACTTGCTACGCGAGCACATCGCCGCGCACCGCTGGTTCCTCGGCGTGACCTACGGGCGGCCTTTCGGCTGGGAAGAAGCCGTGCTGAGCTGGTACGACACGGTGTACCAGCCGCTGGTGGGGGTCATCCGCAGCTACGGGATCATGGACCTCTTCCCCCACCGCACGGAAGGCGATCTCTATCTCTGGATCGTCGATCACCGCTACTACCTCAGCCTGCAACAGGGGGTCGAGGTGGACCCGGCCACGGCGGTGCAGTCGTTCGTGCGCGACCAGGTGAGCGTGGGGCGCAAGGCGCTGCGGCGGCTGGCCCGCACGGGCGCCCGCGCGCTCAGCCTGCTGGTCCACCCGTTTGCCGGGGTGCTGCCGGTGGCGCTCTGCGGCCTATGAGCAGCGACACCGAGATCGTCCCGGTCGATCCCCAGCACCCCGATCCGGGCGATCTGGCGCGCGCCGGCGCGCTCATCCGGGCGGGCCGGCTGGTCGCCTTCCCGACCGAAACCGTCTACGGCCTGGGCGCGAATGCGCTCGACGCGGCGGCGGTGGCCGGGATCTTCGCCGCCAAGGGGCGCCCCGCCGACGACCCGCTGATCGTGCATGTCGCCGACCTGGACACGGTCGCCGGGCTGGTGACGGCGCTGCCGCCCGTGGCGCGGGCGCTGGCGGCGCGGTTCTGGCCGGGGCCGCTCACGCTGGTGCTGCCGCACAGCCCCGCCGTGCCCGCCAACGTGACGGCGGGCCTCAACACGGTCGGCGTGCGTATGCCCGCCCACCCGGTGGCCCTGGCGCTGATCCGCGCCGCCGGCACACCCATCGCCGCGCCCAGCGCGAACCTGTTCACCCGGCCCAGCCCCACCCGCGCCGCCGACGTGGCCGCCGACCTGGGCGGGCGCATCGCCATGATCCTCGACGCCGGACCCACCGCGCACGGCGTCGAGTCGACCGTGCTCGACCTCGCCGGCGATGTGCCGCGCGTGCTGCGCCCCGGCGCGCTGACGGTGGAGGCGTTGCGGGCGGTGCTGCCGGATCTGGCCGCGCCCGCGCTCACCGGCCCCACGGACCCGGCGGCGGCGCGCCGGTCGCCCGGCACCATGTTGAAGCACTATTCGCCGCGCGCCGAAGTGCTGGTGCTGGATGGGGAAGATCCGGCGCGGGTGCGTGCCGCGCTGGCCGAGGCCGTGCAGGCCGCGCGCGCCGCCGGGCGCCGGGTGGGCTTGCTGCTGACCGAGGAAGATCTGGCGGCGCTGGCGGCGCTGCCGCCCGGCCCCGACCTGGTGCCGCTGGCGCTGGGGCCGGGAGCCGACCTGCCCGGCCAGGCGCGCCGCCTCTTCGCCGCCCTGCGCGACCTTGATCACGCCGGGGTCGATCTGATCATCACCCGCGCCCCGGCGCCCGCCGGGCTGGGCCTCACCCTGCGCGACCGGCTGCGCCGCGCCGCCTCCGGGCGCGTGCGCCATGTGGAGTAGCGCGCGCCGGCCCTGGTCGCGACAGATCTCCACGCAACGGGCCGGTTTGAAACCGGCCCCTACACCGCGAAATTAGCTTGACGGG
>CBJNAR010000074.1:0-9056 GCA_966434075.1 uncultured bacterium | reverse complement strand
ATCGCCCGCACACAAGGCGTTCGCGCCCCCGCCCACCCTGATCCGAGGGATCATTAGCATGGCCGCGCGGCTCGCCGCTATCGATGCCCATACCGCTCTGGCGGGGTTACGCGCCGCGCCGCTGCCCGTATTCGCCGGAGCGCCCGCGACCGTGGTCGCTTCGATGCCGGCGGGCGGCGGCGCGGCGCGGGACACCCCGCCGGCCACCGGGCCGGATGCGGCCGAGCCGATCCGCCCCCGCCCGCACGAGATCCCGCACATCGAGCCGGATCCCGGCTGGAACCTGCCCCGGCCCGCGCACTTGCCGCACCCCACCTACTGGCCCGCCGTGCTGGCGATGGGCATCGTCTTTTTCGCCTGGGGGCTGGTCACCAATCCCGTCGTCACCGCCGTCGGCCTGGTCGTATTCTTCGTGGCCCTGATCGGGTGGATTGGAGAAATGCGCCATGATTCGTGATGCCCTGCCCCTGGCCGGCGCCCGGCCCGCGCGGTCCCTCCCGAGGCTCGGCATCCGCGCCTATCGCCGGCTAACGGCGGCCACAGCCGCCGCCACCTGGATCTTGATCGTGCTGGGCGGCATTGTGCGGGCGACGGAGTCGGGCCTCGGCTGCGCCACCTGGCCCATGTGCGACGGTAGCCTGCTGCCCAAGCTGGAGTATCACCAACTCATCGAGTGGAATCACCGCTTCTTTGCCACGCTCGTCGGGCTATTGATGGTCGTCACGGTCGGCGCGACGCTGATCTGGTTCCGGCGACCCCGGCGGTTGCTCTGGCTGGCACTGCTGGCCGCCGTGACCTACATCGTCCAGGCCATCCTGGGCGGGGTCACGGTGCTGCTCAAGCTGCCGCAGACCTGGATCGCCGCCCATATGGGCAACTCGATGCTGCTGCTGGCCGCCCTGATCCTGCTGGCGCTGTTTGCCTACCTGGGGCCGGTGGGCGTGGGCGAGTCCGACCGGCGGCTGCGGCGGCTGGCGCTCGGCACCACCCTCTGGACCTACGCCGCGATGTTTACCGGATCGGCGGTAGGCGGGGCCAAGGCCGATCTCGCCTGCCCCGCCTGGCCCTTCTGCGCCGACACCAACTGGCTGCCTGTGACCTTCGATCAGTGGATCAACTTCGGCCACCGCATCTCCGTCGCATTCTCCGACATCCTGATGCTGCTGCTGGCCGTGGCCATCTGGCGCACGCGGCAGGGCAATCGCCGGCTCATGCTGAGCACGCACATCCTGGCCGTGTTCTATGTCGGCCAGGTGTTGCTGGGTGCCGTCACCATCTGGACCGGGGCGCCACCGGTGATGAAAAGCGCGCACCTGGCCCTGGCCGCCGCGGTCTGGGGCGCGCTGGTGCTGATGACGGCCTTTGTCTGGATCGGCGCCCCCGATGCTGCGTCCGGCGCCGGTCCCGGCGAACCGGCCCCGCGTCGCGCCCGCCGCCCGCGCCCCGTCCCGCTCGTGACCCAGGCCCGCGCCCGGTATCACGTGCTGGACACGGTGCAGGCTTACGCCACCCTGATGAAGCCGCGCATCATCCCCTTGCTGCTGGTGCCCACCGTGGCGGCCATATTGATGGCGGCGATGATCCACGCGCCGGCGCAGCCGTTGCCCTGGCTGATCGTCTGGACCATGCTCGGCGGCATCCTGGCCGCCGGGGGCGCCCACGCCATCAACCACTACCTAGATCGCGACCTCGACAGCCACATGCGCCGCACGCGCAACCGGCCCGTCGTCACCGGGCGCATCCGGCCCCGGCGCGCGCTGGCCTTCGGCGTCACGCTGAGCGTGCTGGCCTTCGGGCAACTCTGGCTCACGACCAACCTCACGGCGGCGCTGCTCGCCATCGCGGGCAATCTGTTCTATGTCTTCATCTACACCATCTGGCTGAAGCGCACCAGCACGCAGAATATCGTGATCGGCGGCGCGGCGGGCGCGGTGCCGCCGCTGGTGGGCTGGGCCGCCGTGACCGGCGACATCGGCGTGCCGGCGCTGCTGTTTTTCACTATCATCTTTTTCTGGACGCCGCCGCACTTCTGGGCGCTGGCCCTGGTGCGGCAAGAAGACTACCGCGCGGCGGGCATCCCCATGCTGCCGGTGGTGCGCGGGGCGTACAACACCCGCGTGCAGATCCTGGTCTACAGTGTGTTGCTGCTGGCGGTGAGCCTGTTGCTGTTCGCCACGAACGCACTGGGTCTCATCTATCTGACCGCCGCGATCGCGCTGGGGGCGCTGTTCGTGCTGCGCGCCGGCCAACTCTTGGGCGACGGCTCGGTGCCGCGCGCCTGGCGCTTGTTCAAGTTCTCGAATATCTATCTGGCTTTGCTCTATCTGGTCATGGTAGTGGATCGGCTCGTCGCCTTCGCCGGGATCGGCGTCCTGCTCTGGGGACTGCTGATGATCGTGCTTGCGGCCGGCGTGGCGCTGATCGTGATGGGCCTGGCTTGCGCCGGCTGGATTGGAGAACTTCGCCATGGCACATGACATCAACGACCGTACCAGCGTCCGCACCCTCACCCGGCGCCAGTTCCTGACCTGGATCTCGGTGGCCCTGGGCGGTGTGGGCGCGGCGCTGGTCGGCATCCCGGTGATCAGCTTCCTGCTGGCACCACTCTTTGAGAAGCCGCGGCAAAGCTGGCGCCCGGTCGGCGATGCCGACAACTTTAAGATCGGGGAGACCGTGCAGGTTGCCTTCACCGACCCGTCGCCGCTGCCCTGGGCGGGGGTCACGGCGGCCACGGCGGTCTGGCTGCGCCGGGAGAGCAAGGACCAGTTCACCGCCTTTGCCGTGAACTGCAGCCACCTGGGCTGCCCGGTCCACTGGATCCCCGACGGCCAGTTGTTCCTATGCCCCTGTCATGGCGGGGTCTACTATGCCAACGGCACCGTGGCCGCCGGGCCCCCGCCGCGGCCCTTAACCACATACAACGTCCGGGTCAACGCGGGCCAGGTCGAGATCCTCACCCAGCCCACGCCGATTGTGTGAGGCCCGGTTCGCGGCGCGGCGGTGTGACCGCCGGGGCCGGTTCGCCGACCGGGACCCCGCCCGCGGATCGCGCAAAGGAGCAAGACAGTGGGATTCTTCAGTCGCATAGTCGCCCTGTTGAAACAGGCCTGGGAGACGTTTGACGACCGGACAGGGACCTCGCAGCTCATCGGCCCGATAATGACCCACCCGGTGCCTGAGGCGGGACGGAAGGGCTGGTTCTATGTGTTCGGGAGCGCCACCCTGTTCGCCTTCATCGTGCAGGTGGTCACGGGCATCGCCCTCGCCACGGCCTACATCCCGGCCTCCGGTGAAGCGTACCAGAGCCTGCAGTTCATCAGCGACCCGGTCAACGGGCCGACGCTGGGGCCGCTGCTGCGCGGCATCCACAACTATGGCGCCTCGGCCATGGTGGTGTTGATCGGCGTCCATGCCCTGCGCGTCTTCCTCATGGGGTCGTACAAATACCCACGCGAGTTTAGCTGGCTCAGCGGCTCGGTGCTGCTGCTGCTGACGCTGGGCATGGCTTTCACCGGCCAGTTGCTGCGCTGGGACCAGACGGCCTTCTGGTCGGTGATCGTGGCCGCCGAGCAGGCCGGGCGCGCCCCGCTGATCGGGCCGGCCCTGGCCCAGTTCATCCTCGGCGGATCGACCGTCGGCGGCGCGACCCTGAGCCGGTTCTATGCGTTCCACGTCTTCTTCATACCCGCGCTCATCTTCGGCCTGATCGGGTTCCACCTGTACATGGTGCTGCATGTCGGCATTTCGGAGCCGCCGCAAGCCGGGCGCCCGGTGGACCCCAAAAGCTATCGCAAGTGGTATCACGACATGTTGCAACGCGAAGGCGTGCCCTTCTGGCCGGATGCCGCCTGGCGCGACGCGATTTTCGGCGTGCTCGTCATCGTCATCATCGTGGCGCTGGCGTTTATTCTGGGCCCGCCCGCGGTCGATATCCCGCCCGACCCAACGCTCTTGAACGCCTACCCGCGCCCGGACTGGTATCTGCTGTGGTATTTTGCCGCGCTGGCGTTGTTGCCCCCGGAGTCGGAGGACTGGGTCATCATCGGCGGGCCGCTGGTGCTGGGCCTGGTGCTGTTCCTGCTGCCGCTGGCCAATCGCGGCGAACGCCACCCCAAGCGCCGGCCCTGGGCGGTCGGGCTTGCCATCCTGGTGGTGTTAATGATCGCCTCGCTGTCGGTGGTCGGGCAAATCTCGGCCTGGTCGCCCGACTTCAAGGCCCAGCCGCTCGCACCCCAGGTGGTCGCCAGCAACCAGCCGAACATCGTCCACGGCGCCCAGTTGTTCAGCAGCAAGGGCTGCCAGGCGTGCCACGCGATTTCGGGCAGCGGGGGCGCCCGCGGCCCGGATCTGACCGCCGTGGGCAGCCGCCTGACCCGCGACCAGTTGACCTGGCGCATCCTGAACGGCGGGGTAAACATGCCCGCCTTCGCCAACAACATAACACCCCAGGAACTGACCGACCTGGTCGACTTCCTGGAAACGCGGCGGGGCACGCAGGCATCGTCACCCTGACGCGCCGGGCACCGCCAGACGCCGCCGCGCCCCGCCGGGAAGGTTCTCCGGCGGGGCGCGGCGGTTTTGTTGCGACTCAGGAATAGGGCGACGGCGCTACGACAGCAGTGGCGCTACCTGCTCGGCGATGCGCGCCACCAGATCCTCCTGGTAGACCAGCGGCAAGCCGATGCAGATGTGGTCGATGTCCACTTCGAGGTAGGGTTCGATCTGCTCCCGGATTGTGGCCGCATCGTCGGGCCTGCGCACGTGGACCTGGATCGAGCGGCGGATCTCGCCGGGGTCGCGGCCAATGGCGGCGCAGTGATCGTCGAGTACGGCGTTCTTGTGGCGCACGTCATCGGGCGTGCCGCCCGACAGGTTGTAGATGGCCGCGTGTTTCGCCACCACGCGCAGGGTCAGCTTCTCGCCGGCGCCGCCGATGGTGAAGGGCGGGTAGGGGCGCTGCACCGGCTTCGGCTCGTGCCGGGCCGCGGTCAGGGTGTAGTACTTGCCGGCGAAATTGGCGACTTCTTCCGTCCAGAGCAACTTGATCACCTGGCAGGCTTCGTCCAGTTCGCGGATGCGCTGGGCGGGTGGCGGAAACGGGATGCCGTACATGTTGTACTCCAACTCGAACCAGCCCGCCCCCAGGCCCATCTCCAGGCGCCCGCCGCTGATCTGGTCCACCGTGGTGGCGATCTTGGCCAGCACCGCCGGGTAGCGGTAGCCGTTGCAGCCGACCATCAGGCCCAGGCGCAGGCGCTGAGTCGCCGCGGCCAGCGCCGCAAGCAGCGTCCAGCCGTCCATGCACGGGCCTTCGACATGGCCGTTGATCGGCACGAAGTGGTCGAACAGCCAGAAGCCGGTAAAGGCCGGCGCCGCCTCGGTGTCGCGGCAATAGCGCAGAATATTATCCCAGTCGCGGTCGTGCTGGGCCGTCTTCAGATCCATCCGTAGCGGAAATCGGCTCATGGCTCACCTCCAGCAGCAAAGCAGCAGCCCGGATGCCGGCCGGTCCCGGCCCCGCGCCAGGGCGGGTGACGCACAGGATTAGCTCTCCGCGCTGCGCGGGGATTCGTGGTCCGGCGGGGCCGCCCGCAGGGCCGCCACCAGTTCCGGCAGCACGATCGCGTCCAGGTCGGTGATCACGGTGCCGCCGAGCCGCGTCAAGGTGCGGTGGTTGCCGCCCAGCAACAGGCGTTCCACGGTGCGCAGGCGCGGCTTGTAGATGCGCAACTCCACGCGGCAGATCTGGCCGCCGGCTGCATGGGCCACCTGCGGTACGTCGAGCAGTCCGTAGCGCAGCGCGTGGGTTGTGTCGCCATGGTGGTCGATAATCTCGCCGCGCAACCGGGGCAGCAACAGGCGGTTCTTCACCAGGAGCACCCAGTCGATCAGGTTCGCGGTGATGGGTAGGTGCAGAAACAAGCCATCAGCCCAGCCGCGCGCCGAAGGCTGTTCTGTGGCCACCAGCGCCGAGAGCAGACGGCGCAACAGGTCCACGCTGGCCGCACGCGGAAAGTGTTCCAGCACATCGGCGACGATGATCGCGTCGTAGCGGTCGGGGGGCGTCCAGGTGGTGAGGTCGGCGGTAAGATAATCGAGGGTGCCGCCCTTGCGCAACGGTTCCCGCCCGTAAGTCTCGCGCGCCCAGGCAATCGCGTCAGCCGACACATCAACGCCGGTGACCTGCGCGCCGAGCATCGCCAGCAGCCAGGCCCCGGCGCCCAGCCCGCAGCCGGCATCGAGGATGCGCATGCCGGGTTGCACCATCAACATCCGCGCGGCCCGGCGGTAGGCTTTCAGGGCCGGCGACTGGAAGTCAAACGGGGTCGTCAGCGCCTGCCCCATGCGGCGGCGTCGGAAGTAGTCGGTTGAATAGAGGTTATCCATAGAGAGCTAATCGCCGGGAGCCGCCCCCACCACCCGGCGCGGGCCAGGACTCCCCTACAGGAGGCTCAGGTTGCGCAGCACCAGCGCGCCGCCGGGGTCGCGCTTGCGTACATAGTATACATGCTGCAAGTGCGGGGAGTACACCACCTGGACGCGGTCCCCGTTGACGAGCGCTTCGAAGATATGCTTGTCGACGCGCAGGTTCACTTCGCCGGGCGCCAGCTTGTGCCGGGTCTCCGGCATCCGCCAGGCGCCGGCCGACTCAGCAGGGGCGCTGCGTACCTTGGCGCCCTGGAGTTGCGCGCCGAAGGATCCGCCGCTGCTGCTGACAAAACCGCGATCCCGCGGGGCCGGGCCCGCCGCCTCGGTACTCATGACCGGCGGCACAAAGGCCGGCGCGGCGGACAGAGAGGCCGGCGGCTCGCTCTCCTCGGTGCGCGGCGGGCCGACAACAACCCAGAAGGCCCCGCCCCGGCCTCGCCCGCCCAGGCGCTGCACAACGCGGCCTTCGTACGTCACCGGCGCGGAGGCGAGGTCCAGCACGGCGAGACGAATCGCGTTCAGGAAGTAGAGGATACCGATGCACAAAACCAGCGAGGCGAAGCCGCACAGGCCCACGCTGAAAAACGGCCCGGTGAACTCGCCGCCCTGCCCGCTGGCGATGTCGAGCGTGATGTTGATCGTCACAAAGGCGAGGATGCCGAGAAAGAGGACCAGCACCAGCGCCCCGCCCAGTGAGGCCAGAATCGGCGGGCGATAGTTGAACGGCACCGGCGCATCGCCGGCCCCGATCGTCACGCCGCGCGGCGGCCGGCGGCGGGGCATCGACGAGTCGAGCTGGGTGTTTCTCACTCGCCGGCATCCTCCTGATCGCCCAGCGCCCCCTCATCGACGGCGCGGTAGTAGCCGGGCGACCCGTGGCCGTGCCCGCGGTCCAGACCATGCGGATGGCGGACAAAGCGGCTCAGCAACACCTCATCCTCATAGCCCTGCTCGGTTTTGATGTAGGCGTGGCGGCGACCTTCTTCCACGAAGCCGAACTTGCCGTAGAGGTTGAGGGCGCGGCGGTTAGACGAGCGCACGCTGAGCGTGATCTTTTCGAGATCTTCCTGGGCTTCGGCCCATTCCATGGCATATTGGGCCAGCGCCGACCCCAGGCCCTGCTCGCGATAGGCCGAGCGCAGCCACATGCTCAGGTCGGCGGTGTGGCGGATGAATTCGGGCCGCCCGCGCACCAGCGAGAGACTGCCCGCCACTTCGAGTTCGTGGCGCGGCTGTTCGTGGTCGAGCAGCACGGCCAGCACTAGAAAGTCCACCCCGCCCAGGGCAAACCGAATCCAGCGCTGTTCCAGTTCCGGCGTAATGTCCCAGGCCCGGCGCAGCAGGAAGCGGCCCTCGTTGGCGACTTCGTTCAGCGCCTGGAGCATCAAGTGGGCGTCGGTTTCCCGCGCGTGCCGCAGCAGCACGGGCCGCCCATCGCGTAGATGCACCAGCCGTTCTTCTGGTCCGCTGGCCTGACCTTCGAAGCTGTCTTGTTCCACGGCTACCCTCTCATCATTCATGTTGCAATTATAGGCAGAGGATGGGGCAGCGTCAAGGACCAAGTGGAGTAGAAATCGACAAGTTGCCGCAGAGCAGGCCAAACATCCCCCTGCGGCGCCTGGCGCCGGGCCTGCCGGCCTGCCGCCCGCTGCTTGACACTCCAGGCGCCCGACTTCTATAATGGCCCATGATCCACTGGATTTCCCCGGCCCGGCTGATTCGTCTGCTGGGCTGTGTTGTGCTGGGGCTGGCGTTGCTGACGGGGTGCGACTTTTTCGCGCCGGCGCCCAATGCCACCCCCGTCCCCAGCCCCCCGCCCGCAACAACCGCAGGATCGACCGCGCCCCCCGCCACCACCACCGGCCCGGCGTCCACTGTCGCGCCCACGCCGACCACGCCGGCCAATGTGCCGCGCGGCGGCACGCTCACCGTGCGCATCCCGCACGACGTGACCACGCTCAATCCGCTGTTCGTGGATAAAGGGCCGGGCAACCAGGATGCGGCGGCGGCGCAAGTGACCGGGCTGATCTTCAGCGGCCTGACCCGCCTGGACGACCAGTTGCGCCCGGTGCCCGACCTGGCCGAAAGCTGGGATGTGGCCCCCGACGGCTTGAGCCTGACCTTCCACCTGCGTCCCGGCGTCAAGTGGCAAGACGGCAGCCCGGTCACGTCGGCGGACGTGATCTGGACCTACAACACCTGGCTCAACCTCACCGGCACCACCACGCTGCAATACCATCTGCGCGACGCGGTGCTGCAGATCCAGCCCGCCGACCCGCCGGAGTCGACCGTGCGCTTCTGGCTCAAGAAGCCCTACGCGCCGATCCTGGCCGACCTGGCCGCCCCCATCCTGCCCAAGCACCTGCTGGGCAATGTGCCGCTCGATCAGCTTGCGGCCAGTGATTTCAATTTCAAGCCGGTGGGCACGGGACCATACGAGTTCAGCGATCATAAGGAGGGTGAAAACGTCATCCTGACGGCCAACCCCGATTATTACGGCGGGCCGCCCAACATCAGCCGGGTCGCCTTCCTGGTGGCGCCCGACCCGCAGGTGGCCGTGAACGCGCTGAGCCAGGGCACGCTCTCGCTGGCTGAGGTGCCGCAGGCGGCGTGGGAGGAGTATGCGC
>CBJNAR010000073.1:0-9081 GCA_966434075.1 uncultured bacterium | reverse complement strand
TCGCTGGTTTCCACGTCCTTCAGGATGTAGCCGCGGGCGCCGCTCTTGATCGCGTGGAACACCTGGGCATCCTCCCGATACATGGTCAGGATGATGATGCCGGTTTCCGGGCGACGCTCCATGATCTGCCGGGTGGCGTCGACCCCGTTCATGCCGGGCATGTTGATGTCCATCAGCACGACATCCGGTTCGAGGCGCATCACCGCATCCACCGCGTCCACGCCGTTGGTGCATTCGCCCACGACCTGGATATCGGACTCCATCTCGATCAGCATCCGCAGGCCCTGGAGGAACATACGGTGATCGTCAACCATCAATAAGCGGATTTTGCTCATAGTCTCTCCCCCGGTACTAGGCATCCAGATGCGGATAGGCGGACGCGCTTGGCAACGTCACCGTCAATTGCGTCCCGACGCCCGGCGTGCTTTGTACATTGAGTGCGCCGCCTAACTCGGTTACGCGGCTGCGCAGGGCGCGCAACCGGCGTTGCGCCTCGCCCGCCCGCGCATCGTGCTCCCGCGCCCAGGCGCCGTCGCCATTATCGTTGATGGTCAAAACCACCTGCCCGGCCCCGGTCGCCAGGATCACGTGGCAGGCCGTCGCCGGCACCTGGCCCGCCACCAGATATAACATTTCTTGTACCACGCGAAACAGCGCCAGCTCGACGGGCAAGGGCAGCGTCAGCGGCGCGGCGGGCGCGTCGATCTGCACCCGTAGCTGCCCGGCGCCCCGGTAATCGTCGGCCAACTGTTGCAAGGCGGGCACCAGGCCCCGCTTATCGAGCGGCCAGGGCCGCAAGGCGCCGATGACCCGCACGACATCGGCCATGCTGCTGTGCAGCGCCTGCCGCATGGCGTCCAGCTCTTGCGCGGCGCGCGCCGGGTCGCTGTGCAAGATGCGGCTCACATACTCGCAGCGATTGCGGATCTGGGTGAGATTCTGCGCCAGCCCGTCGTGCATGGCCCGCGCCAGCCGGTTGTGGGCTTCGAGAATCGCCAGTTCCTCGGCCTGTAACCGCAGTTGCATATTGTCGATCAGCACCGCCGCCTTGCCCACCGCCACGGTGATGAACCGCAGCCGCGCCGCCGGATCGGGGCCGCCAGCCTCCGGCAGCGCGAACGCGCCGATCAGCCGGTCGCCCAGCGCCAGCGGCACCACCAGCAGGGCGGCGGCGGCGTCGGGCCCGGCATAGCGCACGGGGGCGTGGCTCCGGCGCACCTGGGCCAGCAGCGTGTCGAGCGCGTCTGGGGCCGGCGGCCAATAATCAGGCAGGTCGCCCGCTTCGGCCACCGCGTCCCAGGTCTCCGTGTCCGAATTATACAGAAACGCCGCGCTCCCGGCAACGCCCGCCAGGCGCCGGGTCTGCTCCAGCAGCGCGGCCACCAGTTCGTGCAGGTACAGCGGCGCCAGCGGCCCGCCCGGCGGCTCCGACAAAATATCCACCAGTTCGCGCAGGGGAACGCGCCGCGTGGCGGGCGGGGCGGCGACGGCATGAATCTGGGCGACCACGGCCCAGGGGGGCTGGTCGCCGTCGCACAAGGGCGCCAGCGTCACGCGCAGCGCGCCGGCGCCGGGCGCCGTGCGGGGCCGCAGCGGGGGCAAAACGCGGACGGCGCCTTCCTGCACCACCGCCGTCACGCCTGCCGTCACCAGCGCCTCCTGCGCGGGCGGAAACAACGCGGCCAGGGGCGCGCCCAGCGCCGTCTCCGCCGGGCAGTTCCACAACTGCCTCGCCGCCGCGTTCCAGGATCGCACCACGCCCGCCGGGTCCAGCAGGATCATCGTCTCCGGAGTCGCCGTCATACTCGCCGGTGCCGTGGACGGTCGCGTTCGCACATCCTGCACCCCCGTCGCCTCCCCTCTCGCCTCGTCTCGGCGCGGCGCCCCGCACGGGCACACGCCTACTGAATGCATTCTACCCGGCCCGCCCCGTCCATGCCAGGGTACATCGGGACCTGCTGGGTAGCCTGCCGGTCCAGAAATTGGAGGGACCTTCCGCCCCTTCGGTCCGTACGGGGGTCCAGCTCCCCGCGCACCTGGTAGGGCAGAGCCTGGCCCATTGACGAGATGTACTAGTCCTGGTACACTAGGACCAGCATGTAGCGAGTTGCCGGTAGTGTTGTTCACCAGATATGGCGGATGGACGCGAGGAACGCGCTGGAGAGAGTGGCATGAGTACCGGGATGAAGCATATTCTACTGGTCGATGATGAACGCGGATTGCGCCAGCTTCTGCTCACCACGCTCGCGGCCCCGGATTTCGCCATCGCCCAGGCCAGCAGCGGCGAACAGGCGCTGCAACTGGCGCGCGAACTCCAGCCCGACCTGATCATACTCGACATGCACCTGACGCCGGAGCATCCCAATGGGGTCGAAGTCTGCCGGCAACTGAAAACCGACCCGGCCACCGCCGCGGGGCGTGTCGTGATGCTGACCGCCGCCCTGCGTCCCGAAGATCGCCGGGCCGCGGAACAGGCGGGCGCCGACTATTATTTCACCAAACCGTTTAGTCCTCGCCAGTTACTCGATCAAATCTACGCGCTGCTCGGCTGACCCGCAGCGCGGCGGGCCGGACCCCTCCGGCCCCGACGACACCCTAGCAAAGGATCATCCGTGGGCCAGATGGAAGGTGACGGCACCCTCGCGGAGCAACAACTGCTGATCTACGCGCGCGAGCTCAACGACCTGCACCACCAGCAGCGCGAGCAACTCCTCGTGTTGCAACAACTCTACGCGGAATTGCAAGCCAAGGAGCAGGTGCGCGCGCAGTTGATGTCCGAACTGCTCTCGACGCAGGAACAGGAACGCAAGCGCATCGCGCGCGACATCCACGACGGCCCGCTGCAGGACCTGGGCGTGCTGCTGCTCTCCGCCGAACGGTGCCGGCGCCAGATCGAGGCCGGGCAAGCCGCCGAGGCTGTCGCCAGCCTGGGCCGGCTGCGCGCCGACGTGCAACAGACGATCGGCATGCTGCGCGCCCTGGTCAGCGATCTGCGCCCGCCCCTGCTCGACACCAGCGGCCTGCTGGGCGCGCTCGATTACCTCGTCGGGCGGGTGGGCCGCGAAACCGACCTCACCATCAGCTTCACCAGCCGCCTGGGCTGCCGGCTCGACCCCACGGTCGAGATCGTCGTGTTCCGCCTCGTCCAGGAAGCGCTCGCGAACATTCGCAAACATGCCGAAGCCCACCATGCCTGGATCCGGCTGCAGCGCGAGGACGACGAGCTCCATCTCGAAGTCCGCGACGACGGCAAGGGCTTTGCAGTCAACGAGAGCATGAACCGCGCGCTGGCGACCGGCCACCTGGGCCTGGCAAGCATGTTCGAGCGCGCCGAGGCCGCGGGCGGGCGCTTGTCCATCGACAGCCGGGTGGGCGAAGGCACGGTGCTGCACTTCGTCTTGCCGTTCCGCCCCGTGGAGGGCGACGGCGACCCCGAGCCGGTGGTGCCCGCTGACGCGGATGCCGATGCGGCCCAGGCGTGAGCCGCGCCCGCAGGGGCGTTTCCTACTCCCGCGTTTCACTCCCCCGGCGGCCCGCACGCGACATGTGCCCGCCACACCGGGTGGACCGAGACTCCTGACCCCGCGTCCAACGGTTTCCGGGGATGGCCGGCGACGCGCCCACAGCCATTGCGGAGATAGAGGATGAGCGAGCCAACAAGCGCAGCCGGCGCCGGGGCCACCCGCGCGCCGCTGATTACCGTGCTGGTCGCCGGCACGCGAGCCGAGACCGGCGTAACGGCCAACCTGCCGCCCGATCAGTTCCAGGTCTGGACCATCCAGCCCGCCGAGGCGCCCAGCCTGCTGCGCGCTGCCTCGCCCGCGGTCGCCATTCTCGCGCTGGACGACCCGGCGCACCTCGACCTGGTGCGCGAGTTGGCGGGCGCCGCACCCCCCCTGCTGGTGCTGGTGCCGCCCGAGGCCACCGACCTGGTGGCCGCCGCGCTCGCCGCCGGGGCCTGGGACTACGTCCGGCGCTCTGCCGCCGATCTGGCGCTGCTGCCCGTCCTGCTGCAGCGAGCCCTCGCGGGCGCGGGAGCCCAGCCCCGCCTGGTCGAGCTAGACCAGCAGCGCACCGCAGCGCCGAGCAGCCCCGCTGAGCAAGAGCAGAAGCGCCGCATCGGGCGCTTAGCCCACGATCTGCGCACCCCGCTGACCTACCTGATCGGCTATTCCGAACTGCTGCTGACCCGCGATCATCCGCCCGCCGTGGTTAAGCAAATGGCCGGGGAGATCTTCCGTGAAGCCGAGCGCATGGCGGCCATGGTCGAGGGCTTGCGGGATATGTACGCCAACAACGCCGGTGATGCCCCGCTCAACCACCCCTGACATTCATCCCTAACTCCACGGCGCCTATCCGATTTGCCGCCAGGGCCAGCCGCCCGCGGCGGCTGCCGTAAGGAACAGATAAGTCAAGTTGACAAGGACGCGGGGGCTAATTAGAATGAAGACAGAAAGGTATGATGCGCCCGATCTGCGGGCAGAATCTAATGGGGCTTGCTGTGCAACTGCTGATTATCGAGGATAATCCTTCGACGCTTAAAATGCTGGCCTTCCTGCTCGAAAATGAAGGCTACACCGTCCACGCGAAAAGCACCGTCGCCACCGGGCTGGAGGTCTTGCGCCGCGAGCCCATCGATCTGCTGGTGCTCGACGTGATGCTGCCCGACAGCAACGGCTTGCAGGTCTGCCGCCAGATCCGCAACGAGGGCCTGAACACCCCCATCCTGATGGTCTCGGCGCTGGGCAGCCGCACGGACAAACTGGCCGCGCTGGAGGCCGGCGCCGACGACTATATGACCAAGCCGCTCGACACCAACGAGGTCGTCGCCCGCGTGCGCGCGCTGGCTCGGCGCACCCAGCCCACCCTGGCCCCCGAACTCCAGACGCGCCTCTGCGTCGGCCCGATCTGCCTCGATGTGGCCCAGCAATGCATCGTGCTGGCGAGCACCGGCAAGGTGTTGCCGCTGACCCGGATGGAAGTGCAACTCCTGCATGTGCTGATGCGCAACGCGGGCAACGTCGTCTCGCACGACCGGCTGATCACCGAAGCCTGGGGCAGCAACTACGAGGGCAGCAGCAACCAGTTAGAGGTCTATGTCCACCGGCTGCGTACCAAGCTGCGCAAAGAGGTCGGCGACCAGGAAGTGATCCGCACGGTGCCGGGCGGCAGCTACGAAGTGGTGGTGCAAGGATCGAACTCGGCCTGAATCCGGCGCCGGTCCACCTTGCCGTTGTCGGTGCGCGGCAGCGCGGCGCGGATCTGCACATGCTGCGGCACCATGAAGTCGTCCAACCGGCGGGCGCAGTAGGCGCGGATCTCGCGGGCCGTGAGGCCGGCGCCTTCGCGTAAGACCACCGCCAGCAGAATGGCCTGGCCCAGCAGCGGGTCGGGCACCCCCACCACCGCCGCCTCGGCTACCGCGTCCAGCCCGGCCACGGCGTTCTCCACCTCGCGCGGACTCACCTTCTCCCCCCGCGTCTTGATGATATCGTCCTTGCGCGCGACGAAATAGAGATACCCGTCGGCATCCTGGCGGAACAGGTCGCCCGTGTAAAGCACCCGTTCGCCGGGCCGGGGACCGGGCCGGAAGCGCTGCGCCGTCAGGTCGGGGGCGCGCCAGTAGCCCTGGGCTACATGCGGCCCGCGCACCACCAGTTCGCCCACCTCGCCCGGCGCCACCCGCGCCCCGTCCGCGCCCACGATGTACGCTTCGGTCTTGGGGATGGCGATGCCCACCGACGCCGGGCGGCGATCTGCCTCCTCCGGCGGCAGGTAGCAGACGCGCTTGCACTCGGTCTGCCCGTACATCGAGTAGAAGCGCACATGAGGATAGGCCGCGCGGATCTGCTGCAGGTGGCTCGGCGGGATGGCCGCGCCCGCGTTGGTCATGTAGCGCAGGGCGGGCAGAGGGCGGCGCAACAGGTCGGGGTAGCGCAGCAGCAGCGCGTAGAACGTGGGCACCGCGGGCAGGGCCGTCACCTGCTCCTGCTCCAGCAGCGCCACGGTGCGCGCCGGGAAGGCAAAGCCCTGGTCCAGCACCACCCGCGCCCGCACCTGGGCGGCCAGGAACAACTGGTACAGCCCGTAGCCGAAAGCCAGCGGCAGCACATCGAGGATCACGTCGTCCGCCGTGTTGTGCAGGTAGCCGTTGACCGACTCGGTGGCGGCAACGATGTTGGCGTGGCTCGCCATGACGCCCTTGGGCAACCCGGTGCTGCCGGACGTGTAGATCAACATGCCCAGGTCGAGGTCGCCCGCCGGGCAGCGCGGCGCCTCCGCCGGGTACGCGCCCAGGGCATCCCATGCCAGCGACGCCGTCTCCGGGCTGACCGGCCCCTGGCTCTCGCCCACCCAGATCACGCAGCGCAGCCCCGTGGCCGCGACCAGCAGATCGCCCGCGTCGCGCATGTGGGCGCTGTCGGTGATCAGGGCCACCGGCGCGGCGTCGGCAAGGATGTGGGCCAGCCGGTCGCGCTTGGTGCTGTAGTGCAGCACGACAAACGCCGCCCCGGCCTTCAGCACGCCGAAGACGGAGATAGCCGTCTCGATGCTGTTGTCCAACAGGATCAGCACCCGGTCGCCCCGGCGCACGCCCGCATCGATCAGCGCGCGGGCCAGCCGGTTCGCTGCCCTGTCCAGGTCGCCGTAGGTGCAGCGGCGCTCTCCGCTGACCAGAGCCACGCTCTCGGGCCGCTGCTGAGCGGTGGCTTCGAGGAACCGCTGCGCCGGCATGGCGATGCCCCGCTAGGCGGCGTCCGCCGCCACGGCGGCACGCTTGCGAACGATGAAGCGGATCAGGTTGCGCACCGAATCCAGGTTCTCCGGCAGCACTTCCATGTCGTCTACCTGGATGTCGAAGGTGGCTTCGAGGAACTGGATCACTTCCAGCATGCCGGTCGAATCGACGACGCCGTTCTCCAGCAGGGAGTCTTCGGCGGCCAGCGCCGCGCTCGGGTCAAAGAGGAAATTGCTGACCAGGAACTCGCGCACCTGGGCTTCGATCTCGTCGGTGGTCATTCCGTGTCGTTCTCCTTACATCACATCGGTCATTCTGAGCGCAGCGAAGAATCTCCGTCTTATCCCCACGCGCCGAGACTCTTCGCTCCGCTCAGAGTGACAATACTCATCGGTCATTCTGAGCGCAGCGAAGAATCTCCGTCTCGTTAGGGGAAACGACGAGACTCTTCGCTCCGCTCAGAGTGACAATTCACATCGGTCATTCTGAGCGCAGCGAAGAATCTCCGTCTCGTTAGGGGAAACGACGAGACTCTTCACTGCGCTCAGAGTGACAATTCATGGCTAGCAGACTCATCAGCGCGGCCCGGCGGGGACAATCGCGGGCACGCCGAGGCGGTCGGTGACAAAGTTTACCACATTCGGGTTGGGCATCAGGTTGATGCGGGCCAGGGCTTCGTCGCGGGTCATGCGACCCTCGCGGACCATGCCGGCCAGTTCGGCCACGTAGGGGTGGAAGCCCGACTGCTCCAGGTGGACGTGGATGCCGTAGCTGTTGAGCAGGCAGTTGGTCGAGTTGGCATCCGTGTCCTTCGGGCGCACCCAGCCCAGCGAGGCCACGTAGTCGTAGATCGTCGCCTCGTCGTACTCCATGAAGGCGAAGGGCGCGATATTGTACGGGAACCGCTCGGGCCGCTCGTAGTGCTCTTCTTCGAGGAAGTACGGGCGCACGGCGTCGCCCACCAAGCGGCGCAACGGCGCGACGCTCAGTTCCTGCATCTTGCGGATCATGGCCGGGTTGCTCTTGAAGATGCCCGCCGCCAGCGGCACCTGCCCCGGCGTCCAGCCGAACGCCGTCACCGGGATGTTCTTCTCGATGCAGACGCGCAGCGCGATACCCTTGGCGAGGCCCATGCACGATGTACAGATATTGCTGGCCCGCCCCAATGCCGACTTCGGGTAGAGTTCGTCGCCCACCGCCGAGGCGTTGAACACCGTCTTGAGCACGTCGAGGCGCGCCTTGTAGATCAGGTGGTCGACGCCCAGGGTGTCGGAGATATGCTCCATATTGCGGAAGGCTTGCTTGGAGACAAAGCCGTTGTCGAAGGTGAAGGCCAGCACCCGGCAGTTGAACTCGCGGACCATGCGCGCCAGGATATAGGTGCTGTCCTTGCCCCCGCTCCAGCCGACCAGGACATCATAGGTGCCCTTGCCGCGCACGTCGTTGAGGATCTGCTCGAACTTGAGGCGGGCGCTCTCGCGGTGCGCCGCGGCCTTCTCCTCGGTCAGCGCGCGGTGGCAGTAATTGCAGACGCCGTCGGCGTCGAACTTGATGCCCGGAAAGGTCTCCGGCAGCACGCAGCGCGTGCAGATCCGTTGCTCGGTGGTAGTCACGAAGAATCCTTCTTTCGGGTAAGCGGCGGGTGGCAGCCGCTCAGCTTGACGGCCCGGCCATCGCCAACGCCGGCGTTGCCGGCGTCTCCGGGTCGAGGATCACGGCGGAAACCGGCATCGTGGGTGCCGGCCCCGGCGCGATAAACTGGTGGTAGAGCAGTTGCGTGGACAACACGCCCACCAGGCCCATGCTGTCCACTTCGCCCAGGTCGGGTGCGGCCTGGCACTTTTTCACCAGCAGGTCCACCGCCGCGGGGTCGAAGATCCCGGCCTGCGCGACGGCCTCGGGCGACAGCATGTCGCGGACGTAGGCCGGGGCCTGCGGGCCGAAGAAGACGTTGCGGATCGGGGCGCGATAGGGGCGCTTGGTGCGCGCCAGCACGGCGGCGGGCAGCACATCGGCCAGGGCGCGCTTCAAGATATATTTTTCGTCCAGCCCGCGCAGCCGGAACTCGGCGGGGATGGTCGCCGCGAACTCGACCAGCCGGTGGTCGAGGAACGGGAAGCGCCCCTCGACGGCGTGAGCCATCGCCATGCGGTCGCCCTGCGCGCTCAGCAGATACTGCGACAGGAAGATGCGGCTCTCGATGAACTGCGCCTGCGACAGCGGGTGCCAGGCGCGGCCCATGCCGTCGAGCGCCAGGGCCAGCGTATCCTCGCCGGCATAATCGGCCAGCGCGGCGCGGGTCGAGGCCGAGAACAGCCGCTTGAGGCGGGCCGTGTTGCGCC
>CBJNAR010000072.1:0-9251 GCA_966434075.1 uncultured bacterium | reverse complement strand
TCTGGCCATCAATCGCTCCTGACTGTCGACGCTGACATCGGGCATGCGCCGCGCCATGAGGCGCGGCCTTTTTGCGCTTTCCGCCCCCGCGCTACCCACCCGATCTTGGTGGTCCCTGCCTATTGACAACTGACCGTAGGTCATTTATCATTGACCCGTGGTCAGTTAAAGAACGAGAGGACAGCAGCGACCCATGGACGGCAAGCAGCGCGCCACGCGAGAGCCGGAGAAGCAGTACCGGCGGCGCATGATCCTGGATACCGCCGCGCAACTGCTGGACGAGCGCGCCTATACGGCCATCACCATGGCCGAGGTCGCCGAGCAAGCCGGTCTCGCCAAGGGCACGGTCTATCTCTACTTCCCCACCAAAGAGGCGCTGTTCCTGGCGTTGCAGCAGCGGATGCTGGCCGAGTGGTTCGCCGAGCTCGATGCCGCGCTGGCGCAGCTTGGACCGGCGTCCGCCGGCGCCGTGGCCGAGACCATCTGCCGCAGCCTGGCCCCGCGCCCCCACCTGACGCGCTTGCTGGCGATCTTGCACAGCGTCCTGGAGCAGAACATCGACTACGAGACCGCAGTCAGCTTTAAGCAGATGCTGCTGGCCCACATGCAGCGGACCGGGGCGCGGCTGGAGCGCTGCCTGCCCTTCCTGCGGCCCGGCCAGGGAGCCCAGGTGCTCCTGCGTGCCCACGCGCTGGTCATCGGCCTGCAACACGTGAGCGACCCGCCGCCCCTGGTGCGCCAGGTGCTGGAGCAACCCGAGCTACAGGTCTTCCATATCGACTTTGCCGGCGAGTTGTCCGCCACCCTGCGCGCGTTGCTGCGCGGGATGGAATGCGTGCCCGGCGACGACGCGGCCCGGCAGTAACAAAGGAGAACGCGACCCATGGCTAAACAGGCACAAGCCCACCGCGGCGAGACGGCCCTGATCACCGGCGCATCCAGCGGATTCGGCGCGGAGTTCGCCAAGCTGTTCGCCCGCGACGGCTACAACCTGGTGCTGGTGGCGCGCAGCGAGGGCGCCTTGAACACCCTGGCCGACCAGCTACGGACCCGGTACGGCGTGCAGGTGCGCGTGCTGCCCAAGGACCTGGCCCTGCCCGCCGCGCCCGATGAGATCTTCGCCACCCTGAGCGACGAGAGGATCACGGTCGATGTGCTGGTGAACAATGCCGGGTTCGCCACCTATGGCCCCTTCGTCGAGATCCCGCTCCAGGCCGACATGGACCTGCTCAAGGTCAACATGCTCGCGCTCACCCACCTGACCAAGCTGTTCCTGCCCGGTATGCTGGCCCGCCGCCGAGGCAAGATCCTTAACGTGGCCTCCACTGCCGCCTTCCAGCCCGGCCCGCTCATGGCCGTCTATTATGCCAGCAAAGCCTATGTGCTGTTCCTGTCGGAGGCGATCGCCGAGGAGGTGCGCGGCTCGGACGTGACGGTGACCGCGCTCTGCCCCGGCCCGGCGCGTACCGGCTTCCAGCGGCGGGCGCAGATGGAAGACTCGCGGCTGGTCAGCGGTCGGATCATGGACGCGCGCACGGTGGCCGTGGCCGGCTACCGGGCCCTGCAACAGGGCCGCACCGTGGTCATTCCCGGCCTGCGTAACCGGATCTTCGCGCTAGCCCCGCGTGTAAGCCCGCGCTGGCTGGCTGCTCGCGTGGTCAAGAACATGCAGGTCCGCGTGGCCCATTAGCCCGGTGCCTGCCTCCAGAACCAGGCCGGTTTGAAACCGGCCCCTACAGGAACCGGACGGTGTAGGGGCCGGTTTGAAACTGGCCCGTAGGCATTGGGCTTAAGGGAGGAACTGGTTCCAGAAGTCGCCGAAGTACTGGAAGACCTGGAGGATGAAGGGCAGCGTCCAGGCCAGCAGCAGCAAGCCCATCAGGATGCGATAGATCGGCGAGTCCATCCAGTTCGTCGGCGCGCGGTCGTCGTCCGGCTCGTAGTCGTATGTATCGACCGGCTCCCAGGCGGGAGCGGATGCAACCGCCTGATCTCCGGGTGGGACCACGGGCGCAGTATGGCGGCGCGCCCCCAGCCGGCGGCCCTTGCGCTCGGCCAGGATTTCCTGGTGGCGGCTCAGGCTGGGCAGCGGCAGTGCCGCTTCAGATGCCCCTTTAGGGGCAGCCAAGGCGGGCGGGGTGGCGGCGGGCGGGTGCAGCATGGGCGCCGGGTTGGGGCTGTCGAACAGATACCAGCCGGCTTGCGGCGCCGGGCCCTCCGGCACCAGCAGGTCCGCCTGCGGCGTCTCTGGGGCGTCGTCATCCTCGGCATCATCCCCATCCCAGGGATCGGGCGCCCAGGTAGTGCCGGCATAGCCGCTGCTCGGCGGGCTGTTCACCAGCCGGCGGGCGCGCTGCAAGAAGCGCCGCGGCACGTACAGATCCTGCATCACGAAGTCGTTGTGCGACCACTCGGCGATGTCGGTGGCGCGCGACCGCTTCATCAGCACGGGGATGCCCGCGTCTTCCAACTGGTCCTTCAGGAAGTGGCCCATGAAGCTGTTGGGCACGTTCATGAGCACGGTCCAGTCGCGGAACTGCTCCAGGTCGAGTGGTTCGCGGGGCGGCGCGGGCGGGTCCGGGGGTACCAGCGCGCTGCCGCAGTCGGGGCAGGTCGTGACCCAGCTCTCGTATTCATACCGGCAGCGCGGACAGATCATGTTCATACTTATTATACGCAATTTGCCGCGGCATGGTCTCTCGGGCTTATTGCCCTGCTGGTACGACCCCTTCCGCCGCCAGCACGGCGCGCAGCCGGCGGATGCCCTCGGCGATGGTGGCTTCGGGCAGGGACGCGAAGCCCAGCAGGAACGCGGCTTGAGAGGGCGGGTGCAGGTAGTAGGGCCGGGCGGAATAGAGACCGACGCCGGCGCGCGCCGCCGCCGCGACCAGGCGGGTATCGTCCAGGGGTACCGAAAAGTAGATCATCACGTGCATGCCGCTTTCGGCGGGGCCAGGCACGGCCTCCGGCAGATCGCGGGCCAGGGCGGCGAGCAGCGCGGCCCGGCGCCCGGCATACAGCGCCTGCATCCGCCGCAGGTGGCGCTCGAAATGCCCGCGGGCCATGAACAACGCCAGCGCGTGGCCCAGCGGCGACGCGGCTTCCCGGTCGGCGGCAGCCTTGGCCGCACGGTAGAGGTCCACCAGGTCCGGCGGCAGCACGGCATAGCCGATGCGCAGCGCGGGGAAGAGCGCCGTCGAGAACGAGCCGGTGTAGACGACCGTGCCCGCGCTGTCCAGCCCCTGCAACGACTCCAGGGGGCGCCCGGTGTAGCGGTACTGGCTGTCGTAGTCGTCCTCGACCACCAGCGTGCCGGTGCGCGCGGCCCATTCCAGCAGGCGCAGCCGCCGGGGCAGACTGAGGATCGCGCCGGTGGGGTACTGGTGCGACGGGGTGACATAGAGCAGGCGCGCCCCCTGGGCGGGTAGCGCCTCGACCACGAGGCCGTCGCTGTCCACCGGCACCGGCACCAGCCGCGCGCCCGCCGCGCTGAACACGCGTTGCGCGCCCAGGTAGCAGGGGTCCTCCACGGCCACCGCATCGCCGGGGTCGAGGGTCAGGCGCGCCAGCAGGTCCAGCGCCTGCTGCGACCCGCTGACGACGACGATCTGTTCCGGGCGGCAGCGCACGGCGCGGGTGCGGCCCAGGTAGGCGGCGATCTCCTTGCGCAACGGGCCGTAGCCCGCCGGGTCGCCGTAGATCAACGTCTCCGGGCCGATCTCCTCCCAGACCCCGGCCACCAGGCGCCGCCAGACGGTAGCCGGGAAGGCGTCCCAGGCGGGCAGGCCGGGCCGGAAATCGTAGGGCAGCGGGACGGCGCGCCGGGGCGTGAAGGTCGGTCCGACCGCCGCGCCGATGCGCCCCGCCCAGGCCGACAACCGGCGCGGGGCCGGCGCAGGCGCGGGGGCTTTGGGGGTGGTGAGCGCGGGATGGGGCGCCAATAACTCGTCGGGCAAGAGCGCGGCGACATAAGTGCCAGCGCCGACGCGGGCCTCCAGATAGCCCTCGGCCAGCAAGGCAGCATATGCCTCGTTGACCGTGTTGCGCGAGAGGCCGAGCGCCGCTGCCAGGTGCCGGGTCGGGGGCAAGCGGCTGCCGGGCGGCAGGCGCCCGGCGAGGATAGCGCCACGGACCTGGGTATATAGCTGGCGGTGCAGCGGTTCCGCGCCGTCCGGATCGACATGTACCGGGAGATCCACGCTGCTGCCCTCGCGCTAGCGATAGACGGGCTTACCCGCCGCATACGCCGGGTGATAGCCCATGATGCCGTCTTCGCATGCGGCGCAGACAAAGCCCGCCTCGGCGCCGTCATGGGTGCCGCGGTGCTCGTGGTCCTGCACGCAGGGCGCCAGCGGCAACTGGGCACGGATGGCAGCCCGGTCGAACCAGCAATCGAAATAGACCCACTCACGGCAGTGGCGGCTCCAGGCCTGGCCGCGGAACGTCTCCTGGCGGCCATTGGCGAGGATCTCGGCTTCGAGCGGGTGCAGGTGCGGGCAGAGCATGGGCACGTCTTCCATCGGGGTGCTAACTTGCCGGGCGCGGCGTCAGCCGGCGGGGGCCAGGACGAAGCGCTCCAGCGCCGCCGCCACGCCATCCTCGGCCAGGGTGCCGGTCACGTAATCGGCATGGGCGCGCACCTCGGCATGGGCCTGACCCATCGCCACGCCGATGCCCGCCCAGCGCAGCAGCGCCAGATCGTTGCTGCCGTCGCCGATCGCCAGCGTCTGGTCCTGGGCGATGCCCAGGTGGTCGGCCAGCATCGCCAGGGCCACGCCCTTGTCGCAGTGGGGGTTCACGGTTTCGGCGAAGCGCGGGTGCGACTTCACGGCGTAAATCCGTTCGCCGAAGTGTTCGTGCAGCATGGCGACGGTGCGCGTGGTGCGCTCCTCGTTGCCCAGCACCGTCGAGAGCTTGGTGGGGTCGCCGCCCTCCTGGCGCAGGAATGCGGCCAGGTCGCCCACCGGGTGGATGGGCAGATCGCCGTTCACGTGCGAATAATAGGCCGTGCCGGGATTGAGTTCGGAGGTGTAGAGCTTGTCGTTGAGGTAGACGTTGGGGTAGAGGCCCCACTCCTCCAGCAAGGCGATGACCTCCAGCGCCAGCGCCTGGGCCACGGGGCGATGAAACAGGATCTCTTCAGTCACGGGGTCCTGGACCAGCGCGCCCTGGTAGCAGATCAGCGGCGTGGTGATATCCAGCGCCGCCGCATGGATCCGCGCCGACCGGAACATGCGCCCCGTCGCCAGGGTCACATGCACCCCGCGCGCCTGGGCCGCCGCAATCGCCGCCCGGTTCGCCGGACTAACGACCAAATCGTCGCCAAACAACGTCCCATCGAGATCTAACGCAACCAATCGAATCATATCTCTATCCTTAGTGATCAGTGGTCAGTGGTCAGTGGTCAGTTGAGACGGGTGTTGTGTGCTAAATACAAACTGATCACTGATCACTGATCACTGACCACTGACCACTCGTCCGCACTCGTCTGCACCCAGAGGATGCGGTCGCGGTGTTCGAGGTCTTGCAGCACGCGGAGTTCCGCGCCGGGAAAGGCTGCGGCGGCGGCGGGCAAGAGCAGAGGTGCCTGGTCCCAGCCGATTTCGAGGGCCAGGAAGCCGCCGGGCCGGAGACAGCCGGGCGCGCGCGCCAGCAGGCGTAAGATCAGGCCCGTGCCGCGCTGGCCGCCCCCGGCCAGGGCCAGCGCCGGTTCCCAGGTGCGCACCGCCGGCGCGACTTCGTCCAGCACCGTGTAGGGCAGGTTGGCGACAAGGCCCTGGACCCGCTCGGGCAACGGGTCGCCCAGGTCGCCCGCCAGCAGGTGGAAGCGCGAGGCGCCGGCCAGGCCATGCGCGGCGGCGTTGGCGGCGGCCACGGTCAGCGCCTCGGGCGAGATGTCGCAGGCGTAGACGCGCAGGTGGGGCCGGTGCAGGGCCAGCGCAATCGCGATCGCGCCGCTGCCGGTGCCCAGGTCGGCCACCGGCCCCACGGTATCGGCGGGCAGGGCGTTGAGCGCCGCCCCGACCAATTCCTCGGTCTCGGGCCGCGGGATCAGCACGCGCGAGTCCACCTGGAAATCGAGGCCGTAGAAATCCTTGTGGCCCACCAGGTAGGCGACGGGTTCGCCGGCCAGGCGGCGGCGCAGGAGGGCGCCGAAGGCGTCGAGCGCATCGACCGGCCAGGGATCGCGCAGCCGGGCATAGAGTTGGGCGCGGCTGATGTGGAGGACGTGGGCCAGCAGCACATCGGCGTCGAGCCGGGGCGTGGGCGAGCCGCCCGCCCGCAAGGCATCGGCGGCGGCGTGAAGCATGTAGCGGATCTCCAGGGGCGGCGGGGCCGAACTGCCGGGCGCCGCCCAGATCGCCTCATACTCCGGCGTCATTCGTTCGTGTCGTCAGCCAGGCCTTCGTGCTCCAGGCGCGCGGCCTGGTCGGCGACCTGCAACTGGGCGATCATATCGTCGATGTTGCCCGCCATGATGGTGGGCAGGTTGCTGAAGCTGGCCTTGATGCGGTGGTCGGTGACGCGGTCCTGCGGGAAGTTGTAGGTGCGGATCTTCTCGCTGCGGTCGCCGGTGCCCACCTGCACGATGCGCGCTTCGCCCAGTTCGGCCTGCCGCTGGCGCAACTCCATGTCGTACAACCGGGCGCGCAGCACGGCCATGGCCTTGTTGCGGTTCTTGAGTTGCGACTTCTCGTCCTGGTTGGTGACGACGATGCCGGTCGGCAGGTGGGTGATGCGCACGGCGCTGTCGGTCGTGTTCACGCTCTGCCCGCCGTGGCCCGTCGAGCGGTAGATGTCGATGCGCAGGTCGGCGGGGTTGATCTCAACCTCGACTTCCTCGGCCTCGGGCATCACGGCCACGGTTGCCGTGGAGGTGTGGATGCGCCCGCCCGACTCGGTGGCCGGCACGCGCTGCACGCGATGGACGCCGCCTTCATATTTGAAGTGGCTGTAGGCGCCCCGCCCGCGCACCTCGAAGATGACTTCCTTCAGCCCGCCCTGCTCGGCCTCGCTGATCGAGTGGAGTTCGGTCTTCCAGCCCTGGCGCTCGGCGTAGCGCTGGTACATGCGGTAGAGTTCCCCAGCAAAGAGCGCGGCTTCCTCGCCGCCCGCCCCGGCGCGGATCTCGATGAACACGTTCTTTTCGTCGTTGGGGTCGCGCGGTACCAGCAACTGCCGCAGCAGGTCGGCCTGCTGGTCGCGCTGCTGCTTGAGCGCGGGCAGTTCCTCGCGCGCCAGCGCGGCCAGTTCGGGGTCGTTCTCGTCCAGCAGTGCCTCATGCTCGGCGATCTCGCGCTCCAGCCGGGCGTGTTCGCGGTAGGCGGTGATCAGCGGCTCGATCTCCGCCCGCTCACGGGCCAACCCGGCGATCTCGTCAAAGTCGCCGCGCTCCGCCGCCTGGGCGATCAGCTCGTCCAGCTCACGATAGCGCTTATCAATCGATTCCAGTTTGTCAAACATCGGTGTTGTGGCCTCAACCTATCGGGAAAATATCAGGTAATTATACCCGCCCGGCGGCCCAGGCGTCAAACGAGCTGGACAGCCGTCAGCTATCAGCTATCAGTGGTCAGTGGTCAGGGGTCGGTGGTCAGTGACGTGGCCGGCGACGAGACTCTTCGCTCCGCTCAGAGTGACAGGGAACAGGGGAAGGCCCAGCACCAGCCGGCCAACTGCCACCTGCGCTGTAGGGGCCGGTTTGAAACCGGCCCGCCGCCCCGTTCGCCCGGCCCGCCGCCTACGCGGCAACTACCACGCCGCGAGGTAGCGGTTGAAGAGGGGAGTAAGATCGGTCGGGCTGTAGCGCTGCCAGGTGGTGAGCAGGTCGCGGGGGCGAGCGCGGGCGCCAGTGTAATGCGCGTAGTAGTCGCGCCAGGCGGCCCAGAAGCGGTCGGCGCCCAGAGCCGCGCGCACCTCGGCCAGGAACTGCGTGCCCTGGTCATAGACGGCGTGGAAGTAGGCGTCGTCGCTGGGGAAGCCGCTGTAGAGGCTGGCGCTCACCGGCCAGCCGCCGCCGGGGCCGCTCATCGCCCGGAAGGCGGCGGCGTAGAGATCGGGCCGCTGGCTGCGCACGTACTCGGCGCTGGCGAAGTTGGCGAGGGCTTCGTCCAGCCAGGGGTCGATCAACTGGTTGTTGCCGACCGCGCCGTAGAACCAGGCGTGCGCCGTCTCGTGCAGCGGCGTGTACCAGGTCCAGGCGCCGGGCGTGGGCGCGGTGCCGGCGCGCTGCGTGGGGATCAGGTAGACCATGGGGTATTCCTGGGCATAGTCCCACTCGGCGGCGCGGGGCAGGGCCATCTCCCCCACCGTGAACACGCGGTAGGGGTACGGCCCGATGTGCGCGCTATACCAGCGGATGGCCGAGGCCACGGTGTCGAGCAGAGCGCCGCCCGCGGCCCGGTGGCCGGGCAGGAAGTAACCCAGCACCTGCACGCCCCCGGCGTTGCGGGTCATGGCCCCGTCGGCGAAGGGGTTCAGCAAGCGCGGCGAGATCGTGTAGGCCACGTCGCGCACACCCGGCGCGTCGAACACCCAGCGGCGGCTCTCGTGCGCGGTCGTCGTGCCGGTGCCCCCAACGACGATGGCCCGGTCGCTGGTGAAGGTGACGCGGTAATCGGCCACCTCGTTGATGCCCTGGTCGCCGTGCTCGCCGTAGGGGAACTGGTCCCAGCCGCCGTTCTCGTAGGGCACCACGCTGGGCAGCCAGTCGCCCAGCGTCAGCAGGTCGTTGGCCGCGTCATAGCCGTGGCGCCCGCCAAACGACGGCGGGTGCAGGCCGAAGCGCAACTCCAGATCCACGGCGGCGCCGGGCGCCAGCGGCGCGGGCAGGGCAATTGCCAGGTTCACCTCGTCGCGCCAGCGGGTGGTCGTCGTCTGCCCGGCGGCCTGGGCACCCTGCACCGTGAAGGCGTTGCGCCAGTGGTGATAGACCACCCGCAGCACCACCTCGCGCAAGGGCACGCGCGCCGCCGTGGTGTTCACATAGTGGATGCTCTCGACCACGTCCAGCCCGCGGTCGTCGCCCACGTGGGCCTGCACCGTGTAGCGCGTGCGGGTGGCGGCGGTCTTGGTATCCGGATGCAGATCGGCGTAGCGCCAGTTGTAGTACTGGCGGCCCACATTGCCCATCTCCACCTGCCAGGCGGCGGCGTTGCCCGGCGTGTAGGTGAGGCTGCGCCGCTCGAACAACTGGACGAGCACATCGCGCGTGGCGGTGCCCACGCGGGCGCGCACCCAGAACGGCTCGGTCA
>CBJNAR010000071.1:0-9253 GCA_966434075.1 uncultured bacterium | reverse complement strand
TCCAGCGTGTAGTAGCGGTAGCCGGTGTAGCGGTCGATCTGCGCGGGCTTGAGCAACCCGATCTCGTCGTAGTAGCGCAGCCCTTTCACCGACACCCGGCTCACCTTCGCGAAGTCCCCGATCTTGAGCATGGTCGTCTCGCTATCTCTCCTTGTGTCATATGATCCGTGTGGAAGGCCCTCCACTTGTAGCATACAACCTCCTGTAACCGGAGAGACAAGAGGGCGGGCGGACAAGAATTGCGCGGCGTCGCCGGCTCATCGGAATCCAGGCCGCGCAGGCGGCCTTCGTAAAGCTAGCCGGAGGCTTGAGCCTCCGGGCGAGCCTTGACACTCGCGCGAGCCGCCGCGTATACTGCTACCGTGCAGCCCTGCGCCTCGCGCCCGCCGGCAATCCGGCGCGTCTCTCCTGGGCAGGGATTTATTGGTCCAAACCGATCCGCATTCCCCCGGACTGCGACACAAAGGAGTGTTCGATGGATTTCTTGTTGACCGAGGAGAACCGGTCAGTCCAGAAGATGACGTATGACTTCGCGCAGAAAGAGATTGTGCCTTTCGCCCGCGAGCATGACGCCAATCACACCATTAACTGGGATGTCATCAAGCGCATGGGCGAGTTGGGCCTGCTCGGCGGCCCGATCCCCGAAGAATACGGCGGGGCCGGCCTCGATTATATCAGCTTCGGCCTGATCTGTGAGGAAATCGAGCGCGCCGAGACAACCTTCCGCGTCTTGCAGAGCGTGCATGTCGGGCTAAACAGCCTCAGCCTGTTGCAGTGGGCCAACGAGGAGCAGAAAGAGAAGTACCTGAAGCCCCAGGCGCGCGGCGAAAAGCTCGCTACCTTCGGGCTGACCGAGCCGGGCGCCGGGTCCGATGTGGGCAACATCCAGACGACGGCCACGCGCAAGGGCGACACTTATGTGCTCAACGGCAGCAAGCTCTGGATCTCCCTGGCCGACGTGGCCGACCACTTCCTGGTCGTCGCCAGCACCGACAAGAGCAAGAAGCACCACGGCCTCAGCGCCTTCATCCTGGAGCGCGGCATGGAAGGCTTCAGCACCGGCACCATCCACGGCAAACTGGGCGTGCGCGCGGGCAACACCGGCGAACTCATCTTCAACAACGTGCCCGTGCCCGCCGCCAACCGCGTCGGCGAAGAGGGCGAAGGCTTCCAGATCGCCATGAGCGCGCTCGACTGGGGCCGCTTCACCGTGGCGACCGGCGCCGTGGGCCTGGCCCAGGCCTGCCTCGACGCCAGCCAGAAGTATTGCCACGAGCGCAACGCCTTTGGCCGCGAGATCGGGCGCTTCCAGTTGGTCCAGCAGATGCTCGCCAAGATGGTGCTGGGCATCGAGACCAGCCGCCTGCTCTGCTACCGCGTCGGCTGGATGAAGAACTTCGGTATGTATACCACGCGCGAGACGAGCATCGCCAAGTGGCACGCCTGCAACGTCGCCTTCGAGAGCGCCAACGACGCCGTCGAAATCCACGGCGCCTACGGCTACTCGAACGAGTACCCCGTGGAACGCTACCTGCGCAACAGCCGCGGCGCGGTCATCTACGAAGGCACGCGCGAGATCCACACCGTCATGCAGGGCGAATATGCCCTGGGCTACCGCGAGCAGTTCCCCTACCGCTGCCCGCCGCCCCCGGCCCCCGGCTTCGAGCGCAAGAACGTCGCCGACCCGGTCAGCGCCCTGCACTTCCCCGCCTAGTATCGTTCTGCGATATCGTAAAGAGCAATCGGTTTCAAGCAAGGGCACGGTTTACCGCCGTGCCCTTGCTTCATATGCGCGTACGCAATTTCAGATTGCAGCTATTGATTCTTGTTGCCGCGGCTGAGCGGCAGCTACTCTTCATCCCACGGTGCATCCCTGATTCGCGCAGGAGATGCCCATAGCCGGCTCCTCTTATATTTGGGCGCGTCCCTGTGGCGGCTACCGCCACCCGCACGCCCGCGCCCGGCGCGTGCAGCGTCTGCAACCTGTATGTCCCGGACGTGACGATCTCGTGCAACGCGGACGGCACGATCCACTGGCGAGCCACCGTGCGCAACAACGGCAGTTGCACGGCCAGTTCGCCCTGGAAGACCACGCTGCAAATCCAGCGCAACTGGGGCAGTTTCACCAGCGTGCTTAACCAGATCGGGAGCAGCAGCTTCGCGCCCGGCGACACCCAACTGAGCGGAGACTTCTGCTTCACGTCCCCGCCGGATACATCGACCATCCGCGTGGAGTTCCAACTCACCAGTCCGGAGCGATCGTGCAACCCGGACCCAACCTCGGAGATGATCGACCCGTGCATACCGCAGAATCCTTGCTCGGTGCCATAGATCGATAGCAGGGGGCAAATGCGGGAGGAGCACGGCAAGCCGTGCTCCTCCTGTTTGTTTTGGGGTATCGGACCGCATCCGGCGCACTCCGGGCGCGTGGGCCGCCAGCGGGGTCTAGGGGATCACGTCGAGCGGTGGCAAAACCGGCTGATACTCACGTTTGCCTAGCGCATCCGGAGGCACCGCCGGCCCCATGCCCGCGCCGGGCGGCGGGGCGAGCACCGAGGGCGGCACAATCGAGCGTTCGCCGCCGGGCGGCGTCCAGGCCCATTCCAGCCCGCCCCCGCCGTTCTCCACCCGGTAGACCAGCTTCACGGCGTGCGGCCCCGCGCTCAGCGTGGCGCTGCCGCCGGTCGGCTCGTCGCTCGGCCCGTCACGGTGGATAACCGATTGCCCGTCCACTTGCAGATCGACCGTGCCCTGGGCAAACAAGGTCATGGAATAGACGCCCGTGCTCGGTGCGGTCAGGGTGCCGGACCAGGTAGCGCTGTAGGGCTGCCCGTCGGCGCGAATGTGGTCGGATAGGCAGCAGTCGGCCAGGGTCTGGTCGATGCGCAGTTGCGCGGGCCGGTCGCCCACCTGGATCGTGCCCAGCAGGCCCTGGGGCGCATCCTGGGTGGCGCGCAGGGTTTCCGTGGCCGGGGCGTGCCAGTCCAACGGCGCCTCGGCATCGGGCGCGCCGGCGGGCAACGCGGCCCACTCAAACAGGGCTGGCTGATCGGCCGCGGGGAGGGTGCCGTCATAGGCGACGGCATGTTCGCCGCGGGCCAGCATGACGGTGGTGGTCAGCACCGGCGTCCCGGCGGGCACCGTGAGCACGTTCTGGCCGTCGATGGTCAGTTTCGCGGGGCCGGGGCCGATGCGGATGGCATAGTTCCAGTAGGCGGGCACCTGCCAGCCCGCGGACCAGCGCATCGCCGCCGGATACTGCGTCCACCCGGAGGGTGGGACGCCCAAACCCGGCACCTGCTGTGGCGAGGCGCTCTGCGGGTGGGCCAGCGCGCCCTGCGTGGCCGCCCATTGCTGCTGCGACACCCGGTAGATTGTGACGACCAGGCTCTCGGTAGGGTGCGTGTACGGCTCCGTCACCCCGCCGGGATACATGTCCTGTAGAAAGGGCAAATACTCCATCTGCCGGGGGTAGACCTGGAAGGCCAGGTTGTGGTCGGCGGGCACGGCCAGCGGCAGGGTGCTGCCCGGCGCCTGGACCCCCCCGTGCGGCGTATTCGGCGCCAGCAGCCGCACCCAGCCCGAATTGACCATGTGATACTGGCGGCCCAACGTCACGACGAGCGTATCGGCGCCCTGATCGCCCACCGACCGGCCCTGAATCGTCGGCTGCGGCCAGCGGTCCACTTTGCCGTAGTCCGCAAAATAATACCGCGCCTGGCCCCACATCAGCCCAACCATCAGCAGCGCCGCCAGCGCGGTGGGTGCCCAGCGCAGCACCGGCGCGACCCGCAGATCCACCCGGCGCCGGCCCAGTTCGAGCCGCCGGGCCAGGCTGTCGAGCACCAGGGCCGGGAACAGGGCCAGCACCGGCACGGCAGCACCCATGCGCTGCACATTCGGCGTCTCAACCGTCACGATCACCCCGGCGAAGCCCACCCAGAACCAGATCGCCAGGGCGACAAAGCGCGGGTCGCGCGGGCGCACGCAGACCCAGCCCAGGCCAAGCAGGGTGAGCACCGCCAGCAACCCGCTCATGATCGGCTGATCGGTCGGCCAGAACCCGCCGTCGTCATGAAACTGGTTGAAGATGCCGACCGAGCGGATCGTCTGTTCGACCAGCAGTTGGGCCGTGGTCCACTCGGGCTTGTAGTAGGACAGGCGGGTGGGATTGTTCGCCGTGAAGATCGAGGTTTCTTGCGCGCGCAGGGTGATCGTGTCGGGATGGGCCAGGCCGTTCAGCAGAAAGGGCGAGGCGATCAGCAGGGTCGCCAGGGCGGCGAGAGTCACGCCGCGCAAGACGGCCAACCGCCGCCCGCCCAGGCCATGGGCCAGCAGGTAGAGGCAATAGGCCGCCGCCAGCACCGCCCAGAGCCGCCCGGTGGGGTAGAAGTAGAGCGAGAAGCCGCCCGCGAACCCGGCGCCGATCCAGGCCCAGGTCCGTCCCGTGCGCGCCGCCTCCAGGAAGCAGGCCACGCTCAGCGCCCACAGCATGGCCGTCACGCCGGACTCGCTCGTCTCGCGGGAGAATTGCAGGGCCACCGCCAGCACCGCCAGCAACCCGCCCGCCAGCAATCCCACGCGCCAGCCAAAGTGGCGGATGCCGATCCAGGAGACGATGCCCGTCGCCAGCAAACCGGCCAGCGCGCCAAACACCCGCGCCTGGACATAGCCCGCGCCCAGGATCTTCAGCACCCCGGCCAGCAGCCAGAAATAGAGCATCGAGATGAAATACCAGCCGTAATCGAAGATGCTCTGGGTGTTGTCCCCGCGCATGATCTGGATGGCCGTGGCCGCCCGGTCGCCTTCGTCGGCGTTGATGCCCAGCGGCACTTTATCGAGGCCCAGCAGCCGCGCCGCCGCGGCGAGCACCAGCACCGCCGCCAGGATCGCCAGAGCCACCCAGCGCCCGCGCGCCGTGACCGGCCAGGCGGCTACGCCCCAGCGCGGCAGCCAGCCCCACCGTCGATGCAGCGCCACGCCGGTGAGTCCCAGCACCAGCAGGCTCGCCATCCACAGCCATGCCCCGGCAATCGACCGTATATCCTCGCGCAGCAAGCTCAGGGCGCCCAGGTCGAGCAGGATCGCCAGGCCCACCCCGCCCCCGGCGATGGCCCAGGTGCGCCGCTGCCGGCCCGGAGTCGCGGGGGCCACCGGGCCCACGACCGGCAAATCGACCGGCGCCGGGGGCACCAGCCAGGCGCTGGCGGCAAACAGCGCGATCGCAACCAGGTAGAGGAGCAGGCTCACCGACGTGGTGTTGTGGCTTTCGACCAGGCCCTCGCCCGCGGCGTCCAGCAGCAGCGCGCCCACGCCCCCGGCCAGCGCCAGGAGATCGCGCGGCGCGGGCAAGGTCAGCGCCCGCCGGGCCGGGCGCACGGCGCGGGTGGGGAGAGTGGTCTGCACATGGGCGGTGGAGCTAGGCACGATAGACCTCCTGGCGGAGTAGCGTTGCCCGCGAGGATGGGCGGCTAGAAAAAGAGGCCCTGGAAACGCCTCAACTATAGCAGAGCCGCCCCGGCACTGTCAAGCCGGGCGACGGTTGCGCCATCCGGGGGGTGATGGTACACTAGAGTGTACGCCGGCAGCGGCGACGGTGGAAAGCAACCTTCGCAACCTTCAATGGAGAGGGAGAAAGCGAGCAACACTATGGCGAACGACGATCATCCGGTCATTCTGGGGGCGGTACGCACGCCCTTCGGCAAGTTCGGCGGCAGTTTGATGAGTGTGGGCGCGGTGGACCTGGGCGCCTGTGTCATCGGCGAGGCCATCCGCCGGGCCGATATCCCCAAGGAAGATGTCACGCACAACATCATGGGCTGCGTGGTGCAGGCCGGGCTGGGCCAGGTGCCGTCGCGGCAGGCGGCCTTCAAGGCTGGGCTGGGCCGCGAGGTCACGTCCGATACGATCAACCGCGTCTGCGCCAGCGGCATGCGCGCGGTCGCGCTGGCCGGCGACCTGATCCGCCTCGACCGCCACCAGGTGATCGTGGCCGGGGGCATGGAGAGCATGAGCAACGCGCCCTACTACCTCAGGGGCGCGCGCTGGGGCCAGCGCATGGGCAACGGCGAGCTGATCGACGGCGTGGTCTACGACGGCCTGACCGACCCGCTGCTGAACGTCCACATGGGCCAGCACGGCTCCACGGTGGCCGCCGAGGAGAAGGTGGGCCGCGAGGAACAGGACGCCTGGGCCTACCGCAGCCAGATGCGCGCCGCCGCCGCCCAGGACAACGGCATCTTCGCGCAGGAAATCGTGCCGGTGCCGGTGCCGCAGAAGAAAGGCACCCCGGTGGCCGTGGACCAGGACGAAGCGGTGCGCCGCGACACCACCCTGGAGGGCCTGGCCAAGCTCAAGCCGGTGTTCAGCCCCACCGGCACCATCACCGCGGGCAACGCCCCCGGCCTCAACGACGGCGCGGGCGCGCTCGTCGTCGCCTCCGCCGCCTATGCCAAGGCGCACGGCCTCAAGCCGCTGGCCCGCATCCTGGGCTACGGCGAGGCCGCCTGGGACACGCCCTACCTGGCCTACACCCCGGCCATGGCCGCCCAGAACGCGCTCAAGCGGCTGGGCCTGACCATCCAGGACATCGACCTGGTCGAGATCAACGAGGCGTTCGCCAGCGTGGCGATCATCAGCGCGCGGCGGCTCGGCGTGGATCCGGAGATCGTGAACGTGAACGGCGGAGCCATCGCGCTCGGCCACCCCATCGGCGCCAGCGGCGCCCGCCTGCTGACGACGCTCATCTATGAGTTGCACCGGCGCGGCGGCGGCCTCGGCCTGGCCGCCATCTGCTCGGGCACCGCCCAGGGCGACGCCGTCGTCTTGCAGGTCGATTAGCCGCGCGGGCCGCGCATATGGGTCACTATGGGGCCGGTTGGCGGCATCCGTCCAACCGGCCCTTCCATGCTCAGTTCCCGCTCAGGCCCCCGCTACCAGGGCCAGGAAGCCCAGGAGCAGCCCCCAGCAGCCGGCGGCAATGCCCGTGCAGATACCCACCCGGTGCGATGCGGCCCGGTTGGGATCGCGGGCCACGCTGGCGCAACCGAACGCGCCCCCCGCGCCGATGCCCGCCGGGACCGCGCCGCCCAGCGTGATGATCGGGATCAGGGCGCACGCCCCGATAAAGATCCAGGCCCACCCCGGCAGCGGCAGCAGCGACACCATGGGTCGTCCGCTCTCGACCGACACGCCGTCGATGGACAGATCGTATTGCGTGCGCAACATCCCCGAACGCACGTGCACCGCCCCTGTGTGCTGATTGATGCGAAACGGTATATCGGCACCCATTTGCCAGGCGCGGCCGGCATCTTCCACGCGGGGTACATTATCCACGGTTATCGTGCGCTTGCCGCCAAACGTGCTGGTTTCATATACCACGGTGTGGCGACCGTCTTCCAGCGTAAAGTGCCATTCTCTGACGGGCATGAACGTAGTATCCTCTTGGCTATATCTCAGGGCATGGGGTTGGCGCCGGGCAGGCCGGGTCGGATCGCCTATCGGGACCCGGCCCGCGGCGGCAGGTGCGAGGGTATAGCGATGTTGATGCAGGATGGTGCGCAGCAACAGGAGCCCTGGAACGTTAGAAGAAACGGATGGCCCGGCGCCTGCCTGTAACCGGGGGTGCGTCAGCGGGCGTAGTATAGCATCGGGAAGCGGCTGCGTCAAGGGGCGTTCGGCCCGCGGTAACAAAAAGCTCCTGGGCTAATACCAGGAGCCAAGGGTGTGCGGATTGTGTGGGGGTTACTGGCCCGCCGGCGGCGTCACCGGGGCCGGCGCGCGGTGCTGCACCAGCAGCGACAGTCCCCAGATCAGGCTCAACACCAGTCCGAGGATCATGAAAAGGGGAATGACTGTGAGCGGTTCGAGGGCCAGGCCGAGAATGGCCTGCAACATCAGTTCAAACACCGCACCCAGGATGGCCCCCATGAACCCACCCAGGCCGGCGATAATGGCTAACGAGGCAGTCGAGAGCGCTAGACGCCCCAAAACGGGCTTCCAATACGTCATTACGAACTCCTTCAGGTGGTCGGCACCACCACCAGATGATCGGTCCCTGTAGACCTGTGATTGCGCGCCCAGGTTCTAGGTTTTCGCTAAAGCAAGTACTATGCCAGATGTATCGCCAATCGACCCATGCCGGGAGCCGCCGCCCCTGGCGCTCTATACCGGAATCGCCGAATTTAACCGCGGCGAATACTTCGAGTGCCACGAAACACTCGAAGCGATCTGGATGCGCGAGCCCCGGCCCATTCGCCGGCTCTACCAGGGCATCCTGCAGGTCGGCGTCGGCTTCTACCACCTGCGCAACGGCAATTACCGCGGCACGCTGAACCTGCTCGGCTCCGCCGGCGGCTACCTGGCCGATTTTCTGCCGGCCTGCATGGGCGTGGACGTGGCCCGCCTGCGCGCCGAGGCGGCCGCCGTGCGCGCCGCCATCGTGGTCCTCGGTCCCGACCACTTCCGCGAGTTCGACCTGACCACCCTGCCGCACGTCCACTACGATCCCGCAATCGCGGCCCAGGCCGTGGTCCCGCTCGCCCCCGATCCCGACCCCGCCGCCGGTCCCGGCCACTGGTGACGAGCGGTCAGCCGCCAGCAGTCAGCCGTCAGGAGTACCGCCTTTTTGAACCAAGCAATAGCTACCGGCCGCGGTTGCGTATTAGCACCGCGTTCTCGTATTGTTAACACTGACGGCTGATAGCTGACGGCTGACGGCTCGCTTGCCGCGGGGCGCGGGGTTTGCTATGATGAGGGCATGGCCCCGTCCGCGCGTCCCTTGACGCCTGCCGATCATGCTGCGCTCGATGCGCTCCTGGCGACCCGGCCCATGGGCGCCGTCTTTGCGCGCAGCCATCTCAGTTGGCGGGGCCTGGGCGAGGACGGGATGCGCGGCTTTGGCTGCCCGGATCCATCCGCAAACGGCGCGCCCGCCCTCGCCGCCGCCGTGGTCGCGCACCAGGGCATCGCCTGGAGCGTGTGGGAGACGCCGGATCAGGCCGCCGCCCTCGCCGCCGCGCTGCCCGACATGGGCGTCGATTTGCTGAGCGGGCCGCGCCCCGTCGTGGAGCCGCTGCTGGCCCATCTGCGCCCCCCCGCCGTGGGCGAGGGCGACCATTGCCCCTTCCAGGAGTTGCGCCCCGCCGAGCTGCACCCGCCGCCCGCCGGCGGCCCGCCCGCCCGCCGCGCCACGCTCGACGACATGGATCCGCTGATCGACTTCTATATCCGCGGCTTCTATAGCCTGGCCCGG
>CBJNAR010000070.1:0-9256 GCA_966434075.1 uncultured bacterium | reverse complement strand
TGCGGATGCGTTGCGGATCAGTGCGATCCAAGTCCTCATTATGTCGGTCTGTCGGCAGAAACCTCGACCAGCCCCAGCCTCATCACGGCCACGAACGATCATGGCATCGGTCATATCTGGCTACTGCCCGCCGGCCAAGCCAAGCAGGCCAGCGTGCTGGAAATCCCGCTCACCGACGTGGATTCGGACGGCCGGCAGCCGCTCAAGCTGGACGTGGCCGACCTGGACCGGGATGGACACCCCGATCTCCTGGTGACACTGGGGAATACAGGCACCACCTATGTTTATCTGCTCGATACCGGCCTGAACGGGCTGCGGCCGCCGACCGAAGAAGAACGCCGGCGGCTCGTTCTGCTGGGATCGGGCCACTGAACATGGACAAGTATCGCGGCTATGCAATAGGCGGCGCGGTGCTGGGATGCCTGGCGCTGTTGGCAGCGAGTTGGCCGGCCACCCCCGACCGCGCCACCGGCCGGATCATCGCAATGGCCGCGGCGGTCAACTCGCAACGCCAAGCACCGGCGTCGGCCCCACAGATAACGCAGGCGACCCCGAATACCCATCCGGCGATCGCGCCGCCGACCACTGATCATCGCCTGGACCGGCCGCCGAGCATCAGCGCCGGCAAGATCGACCAGGTGCTGGTTGCCTCCCACTCCCCCGCCACCGGCACCGGCGCGGTCTTCTATGACCTGGGAGTCCGCTACGGGATCGATCCCGCGTATGCCTTGGCCTTCTATATCGTGGAGAGCCACGCCGGTACCCGCGGCGTGGCTCGCTTCACGCATGGGATTGGCAATATCCGCACAACTCCTGGTTACCAGGATTATGAGGGGTACCGCAGCTACGCCACGTATGTGGAAGGCATCGAAGACTGGTTCAAGCTGATCAAGGAGTTATACATCGGAACCTGGGGACTGACTACACCCAACACTATTCTCCCCCGCTACGCGCCTTGGGGCGACAACAACAACCCGACCGCCTATGCGTCCACGGTGGCAGCGCTTGTAGATTCCTGGTGGCAATCCAAACCCTAAGCCACCATCCCCATCCTGCCTCATAGTCGGATACCCAGCGCAAAGGGGCCTTGCGCGCTTCCTCAGCAAGTACCCACCTCATGACGGCTACCCAATACCTCTTTAAGCATCCCTACAACGCTGGACGAACAAGATGAGCATTCGTGAGCACGGTCTATCCGACCGTGTGGAAGACAAGTGAGTGCCCTAATTGCCCTCCCCGTGATCGTCATCTTTGTCCGCGCCGCTGGGATGCAGTTCTTGGAGAACCCGGCGGCCCTGCGCGAAGCGGGTTATACCACGGCAGCCCGGCAGGGCGCCGGGCTGCCGAGCTATAGCGAGGCCGTCTGGTGGACGACGATGCTCATGACCACGCTCGGCTCCGACTACTGGCCGCAGACGGTGGCCGGGCCGGTGCGCTGCGGCCTGCTCTCGCTGTCTGCCTTCGCCATCTTCGGCTACATCACGGCGACCAGCGCTGGGCATTTCGCCGGCCAGGAAATGAGCGCCAAGGTGGACAAGGCCGCCGCTTCCGTGGCGGCCGATACCCCCGCGACCGCGGCCCTGCGCGCGCTACGCGAGGAAATCGCCGCTCTGCGCGCGCCGATGGCCGCCCTGGCGCCGCCCCTGCCGGCGGCGGGTCGCGATCGCGATGCGGAGCGCGCGGAAGAAGCCCGCCCTACCCCGCCGTTCGTTGAGCGCATGCACTGGTTATCCGTCGCCATGGCAGGCGGGGAAGAAGGCGTTGGCGATGAATTTGCTGGTTTGCCCGCGCGTCACCGCATTGCCAGGGCGAAAGCTGAGCGTGCCGTCGCCGTTGCTATACCCGCCTGCCACGCCATGCCGGGCCACCCGCTCGATAAACAGCCAGAAAGGATCGCTGCCCGGCACATCGGTGAAGGATTGCTGGGTTGCGGCGATAGCGTCCGCATACTGGGCGGCATTGGCGACGAACTTGGCGACTTGCCCGCGCGTGACGGCATTGTTCGGGTGGAAGGTGCCGTCACTATAGCCGCCGATGACACCATGGGCATAGGCCCGCTCGATGAACAGCCAGAAGGGCTGGCCGGCAGGCACGTCGGCGAAGGTCTGGCGGTCTGCCGGGATGGGGTCGTCATACCCGGCGGCGTTGCTGACGAACTTGGCAAGCTGGCCGCGCGTGACCCCACTGTCGGGGTGGAAGGTGCCGTCGCTGTACCCGCCGACCACGCCCCGGCAGGCCAGGCACCCGATATAGCGAGCGAAGACGCTGCTCGCCGGTACGTCGCTATAGCTAATCGCGCACGCGGTCGCGGTGGCGGCGGGGGTGCTGCTCGCGCCCGGCGTGGCCGTGGCGGTACCGGGCACCGGCGAGACGGTCGGGGTTCGGTTCGCCGGGGTGCCGGTCGGGCCGGCCGTGGGGGTGCCGGTCAGGGTCGCCGTGGGGTGGGGCGTCGAGCAGGGTGGATCCACCAGGCGCAGCACGAGCGTCTGCCACTGCCCCCCGGAATGAAAGGTGCCCACCGCCCACACATCGGTGGGCGATAAGGCGGCCACGCTGTACAACCCATTGTACACACTGCCTGGACTGGGACTGTCAATCAGCGCCCAGCTTGCGCCATCCCAGTGGGTCGTGAGGGTGCGCGTCCGGCTGGCCGTGTATGATCCTCCGACCGCCCAGGTGGCGCCGGGGGTGCCCGCCGTGATCCCATACAGCCAGTTTATCGGCGCATTATAATTGGGACTCGCCACGATACTCCATTGGGTGCCGTCCCAGTGTTCGGCCAGCGTGAGATCGCCGAACTGCTGCTGGCCCACGGTCCAGGCATCATCCGCCGCGGGGGCGGCCACACCATACAGGTAGGACTCGCTGCCCGCCGGGTTCGCCACGGCGCTCCACTGCGTGCCGTTCCAATGCAAGATGACGGTGTAGTACGAATTGACCGGGTGGTCGGCGCCCACGGCCCACACATCGTCTGCGGCCCGCGCGGCCACTCCGTACAACTGGACCCGGTTGGCCGCACTCAGGACGGACGGAACCGCGGTCCAACTGCGGCCGTCCCAGTGCAGGATGAGGTCCCGGCTCAGGTACCCGTCGTCGCTGTACGCGCCCACGGCCCACACATCGTTCGGGGCCACGGCGGCCACGCCATACAGCCCGTTCGAGTACGTGCCGGGGTTGGGACTCGGCACGACCGACCAGGTGGTACCGTCCCAGTGCATGATGAGCGTACCGGCGGCCTCGCCCACGGCCCAGATGTCATCCGCGCTGGTGGCCGCGACTCCCCGCAGCACGCCGCTGACGGGCGGCGTGATCACGTTCCAGGCGGCCCCATTCCAATGTTCGATCAAGGTCTGGTTGGGTTGCCCGGACGTCCAGGAATAGCCAACGGCCCAGCGGTTGGCGCTGGACAGGGCGACAATGCCGTTGAGCACATTGCGGTCGGTGCCCACGTTGGGGCTGGGCACCTGTTCCCAGACAGGAGCGCAGGTCGGGGTCGCGACCGGCTGGTAGGGCGGGGCCGGGGCGGCGAATTGGGGTAGCGGCTGGGCGCGCAGGTGGGCCAGGGCGCCCAACCAGACGAGAACGGGGACGGCGGCGGCAACCAGCCAGTAGCGTGGGCGCATGGGTGAACTCCTTTGCTGCTAAGACGCGCCGGGGGTCGTGCTGATTACCGCTATTCTATCACATATTCTGCCTCTGTGTGCCGATTGCCGCCGTCTCCCGCGCCCATCCTAGGGCGGGTCTGGCAATTCACGGGTGCCCGGCGCATTTTCGGCGCAAAAGTCCCTGGATAGAGCGAGCGCGCCAGGCGCGGCTTCTCGACAGGCGGGCCTGGCTCTGGCGCGATAGGTTCTTGTTTCGCCGGACTTACGCTACATGGCGATCTGGGAAGAAAATCCCCACATCGTGCCCCAATTGCCAGACACGCCCAGCAGATTCAAATACAACTGCGGGCCGGCAGTCCCCTGTAACATATCGGCTGTCGCCGATCGAGCAAACTTCTATTTCTAAAGGCACGGCGGCACCTTGCGAATACATGAATCTCGCGCCGGGTGCTACCGCTTGCGCCCATCTCTGATCCTGCTAGATGCGCTGTGCGCCGCATCCCGCGTGACTGCCCGACGGGCGCTGTGCTATACTCGTTCTGAATCCCGCCCCGCGCCTACGGGATAACTACCCACCGATGCGCCGTACCGCTGTTACGGCGGTCAGCGCGGGGCCGCGAAATGACCGGTAAGTTCGGACTCCTGGAGGTCTATAGAGGGATGACCCACTATTTCCCGGTTGCCTACTCGCTCCTCTCCGCGGCGGCGCTATCCCGCGCGGTATTACCGGGCTATGATATAGAGCAACCGGCCAGCGGGCGGCTGCTCTATGTCGGGGTCAACGACACCTACCTGGTGGAGACTGCGGCGCAGCGCTATATTTTGCGCGTGTATCGCGCCGGGTGGCGCTCCACCGAGGAGATCGCCTACGAATTGGACCTGATCCACCATCTGGCCGCGCACGGAATTAAAGTTGCCGCGCCCCTGGTACGGCACGACGGGCACATGATCGTGCCGCTGGCGGCGCCGGAAGGCAGGCGCTATACCGTGCTTTATACCTACGCGGCGAGAGAGCACCCCCAGCCCTCGGCGGAGACCGGCTATATTTATGGGCAGGCATTGGCGCGGCTGCACAGCGCGGCCGCTGATTTCCACAGCAGCCACCAGCGTATCGCGATCGATTTGGACTATCTGATCGATCAACCGCTGGTAGACGTCATGCCGGTGCTACGCCGGCGGGCGGACCTCTGGGCCGCATTGCTGGACGGAGCGGCGCAGCTGCGCCGCCGGTTGTTGGAATTGCCCCTGGCCGCGTTATCGCGCGGCACCTGCCACGGCGATTTCCAACTCAAAAACGCGCACCTCGACGCGGCCGGCACGTTGACCATCTTCGACTTCGACCACAGCGGGCCGGGGTGGCTGGCGTATGACCTGGCCGTCTTCCGGCCCCCACGACTGGACGGGGAGCAAGATCAGGCGCTTTGGGACGGGTTCTTGCGTGGTTACCACTCAGTACGCGAGTTAACCGACCAGGATCGCGAGGCGATTGGGAGCCTCGCGGCGATCATCCGCATCGCCACGCTCGGGTTTTACGCCCGGCACCGCGACAGCACCCTCTGGGCATCAGACGCCATGAATGATGCGTTTTTTGATCAACAGATAACGCTCATGCAGAGCCTGGCGGCGGGTTAAGCGCCTTGCACTGGCGTTATAGCGGCGCGGCTTTAACCTTATAGGAGGCTGCTGCCGATTGCGCCACAGTTGTGCAGCGTACCCCGGCCAAGGCGCGACCGAGCTACTCGGTTCCTAGGCTACGGCCCCTCGCTGATTGGGTGGGCACGGCCCCACGGGAGCGGATGGCGGCCCGCGCAGGCGGCAGGGGCTACAAGAGGATGAGGAGCTTTTCGCAGCGGGCGCGGGCGCCACGGGTGGGCGCGGGATGCGCGGATTGATTCGGCCCGCCACCTGCGGTATACTTTCGCTGCCGGATCGCCGAGCGGGGCGCGCGTCCTTCCCCCCGTACCCAGCCAGATCCGCGCCCGCACCTTGCGACACGCCTGCGCCCGAATCCGGAGTTTTCCCGACCCGCGACCGACGGCGCGCCAATGCAGGGCGGCTTAGCATCCCCTTCGGACACAAGGAGCCTTCGTCGCATGGATCTGCCCCTGGGCCGCTACTGGCACCTGCTGCGCACCTATCTGCGGCCCCGCTGGCGGCTGGTCCTGCTCGTGGCGCTGCTACTCGGCGGCAGTCTCGGCTTACAGTTGGCCGCGCCGCAGATCCTGCGCGTCTTCATCGACAGCGCCCGCGCCGGCCAGACCCTCGACCACCTGGCCGCCATCGCCCTGCTCTTCATCGCGCTGGCCGCCGGTCAGGAAGTGGTCGGTGTCCTGCTCACTTACGCCGGCCAATCCCTGGGCTGGGCCGCCGGCAACGCCCTGCGCCGCGACCTGGCCCGCCACGCGCTCACCCTCGATATGAGTTTCCACAACCGGCATACTCCCGGCGAGATGATCGAGCGCATCGACCAGGACGTAACCGAGATGGCGAACTTCTTCTCGCAACTGGTGATTAACGTCGCCGGCAATTTGTTGCTGCTGCTCGGCGTGCTCGTGGCCTTCTATCTGGAAACCACCCTGCTGGGGATCGCCTTCACCGTGCTGGCGCTGCTGGGCCTCGCCGCGCTCTATCGCACGCGCGCCCTGGCGGCACCCCACTGGGCCGCCGGGCGCCAGACCAGCGCCGAACTCACCGGCTTCGTCGAAGAACGCTTCGCCGGCACCGAGGATATTCGCTCCAGCGGCGCCACCGAGTACAAGATGCACCTGCTCTACGGCATCATGCGGCGCATGATGGCGCGCTACCGGGACGCCCGCGTCAAAGGCCATTGGGCCTTCTTCTCGGTGCGCATGGCCGTCAACCTGGGCCTGGTGGTGGGGCTGGCAATCGGCGCGAGCCTGTACTTGCAGGGCCGCATGACGCTCGGCACCGTCTATCTGATCAGCGCTTATGCCGGCACACTGGGCTGGCCCCTGGAAGCGCTGACCGACCAGGTGCAGGAGTTCCAGCGCGTGGGCGCCAGCATCAAACGGGTGTACGACCTGTCGGCCGTCCCGCGCGTGGTGCAGGACGGCCCCGGCGTGCCCTTCCCGCCCGGTGCGCTGGCCGCCGAGTTCCGCGATGTCACCTTCGGCTACGACCCCGCCGAGCCGGTGCTCCGGGACATCGCGTTCCGCCTGGAGCCGGGCCAGGTGCTGGGGCTACTGGGCCGCACCGGCAGCGGCAAGACGACCATCTCCCGCCTGCTCTTCCGCCTCTACGATCCCCAGGCCGGCGCCGTCCTGCTCGGCGACCAGGATCTGCGCGAGGCCCGCCTGGCCGATCTGCGCGCCCGCGTGGGCATGGTTACCCAGGATGTGCAACTCTTCGCCGCCAGCGTGCGCGACAACCTCTCGTTTTTCAACCCGGCCATCGCCGACGCGCGCATCCTCCAGGCCATCGCGGACCTCGGCCTGAGCGACTGGTTCGCCCGGTTGCCCGCCGGCCTCGACACGCAACTGGCGGCGGGCGGCGGCGGCCTGTCGGCGGGCGAAGCCCAGTTGCTGGCCTTCGTGCGCGTCTTTCTCAAGGACCCCGGCCTGGTGATCCTCGACGAGGCATCGTCGCGCCTGGACCCCGGCACCGAGCGGCTGATCGAGCGCGGCATCGCGCGCCTGCTGGCCGGGCGCAGCGCCATCATCATCGCCCACCGGCTGGGCACCGTCCAGCGCGCCGACCGCATCTTGATCCTCGAAGGCGGGCAGATCCGCGAGCAGGGCGAGCGGGCCGCCCTCGCCCGCGACCCGGCGTCGCGCTTCGCCGGGCTGCTGCGCACGGGCCTGGAGGAGGTGCTGACATGACCAGCTACCAGGTGGTCTGGCGCCTGCTGCGCTTCCTGCCCCGCCTCTCGCTGCAAATGGTCCTGATCGCGGCGGTCAGTTTCCTGGCGCCGCTGGCGACCGGGCTGCTGATGCGCGCCTTCTTCGATACACTGGCCGGCCCGGCGGCGGCCACGCCGGCCGTCTGGTGGATCCTGGTGCTGCTCCTGGCGGCGCAGACCGGCCAGCAGGTCATCGTCTTCCTGCGCAACTTCGTCAGCGTCGGGCTGGAGTTCTCGGTCGCGGCGCTCTTGCGGCGCAACATGTTCGAGCGCGTGCTGCACTTCCCCGGCGCGCAGGCCCTGCCCGCCTCGCCCGGCGAGGCCGTGAGCCGCTTCCGCAGCGACAGCAGCGAATGGATGCTGACGCTAACCCGCACGATCAACACAGCCCTGCAAGTGGTCGCCGCGTGCGTGGCCCTGGGCATCCTGGTTAGTATCGACCCGTTTGTGACGGTCGTGGTGTTCGTGCCGACCATCGCCGTGGTCCTGCTGACCCGCCTCGCCACCGAGCGCATCCGTGCGTACCGCCGCGCCCGGCAGGTCGCCATCGGCAGCGTCACCGGCTTCCTGGGCGAGGTGTTCGGCGCCGTCCAGGCGGTGAAGGTAGCCGATGCCGAGCCGGCCATCATCGCCCGGTTCGACCAGATCAACGAGCAGCGCCGCCACGATGCGGTCCGCGACAGCGTGCTCAACGAACTGCTCTACTCACTCTACGGCGGCACGGTGGCGCTGGGCACCGGGGCGATCCTGTTGCTGATGGCGGCGGGGATGCGTGCGGGGCACTTCACGGTCGGCGACTTCGCGCTGTTCGCCAGCTATCTGAACCTGGTCACCGGCCTGCCCTTCTGGGTGGGCGGTCTGCTGGCCCACTACCAGCAGATCGGCGTCTCCTACACGCGGATGCTGGAGTTGATGCCGGGGGCCGCGCCCGCGGACCTGGTGCGCCCGGGGCCGATCTACATGAACACGGCGCCCCCGCCGCCGGTGTACCCGGCCCGGACGCCCGCCGATCAGTTAGAGATCCTGCAAGCGACGGATCTCACCTATCATTACCCGGACGGCGGCGGGGGGGTGGACGGCGTCGACCTGCGGCTGCCGCGCGGCTCGTTCACGGTCATCACCGGGCGCATTGGTGCGGGCAAGACAACGCTGCTGCGCGTGCTGCTGGGCCTGCTGCCGGGCGAGCGGGGCGCGGTCTACTGGAACGGCACGCGGGTCGCCGATCCGGCGACGTTCTTCGTGCCGCCGCGCAGCGCCTACACGCCGCAAGTGCCGCGCCTGTTCAGCCAGACCGTGCGCGAGAATATCCTGCTCGGCTTGCCGGAGGATACGGTAGATCTGGCGGCCGCCGTGCGCCGGGCGGTGCTGGAGCCGGACGTGGCCGACCTCGAGCGCGGGCTGGAGACGACGGTCGGCCCGCGGGGCGTGAAGCTGTCCGGCGGGCAGGTGCAACGCACTGCCGCCGCGCGCATGTTCGTGCGCGATGCCGAGTTGCTGGTCTTCGACGACCTGTCCAGCGCGCTGGACGTGGAGACCGAGCAGCGGCTGTGGGCCGAGTTGTTCGCCCGCCGGGAGCGGACCTGCCTGGTGGTGACGCACCGGCGCCCGGCGCTGCGCCGGGCCGACCATATCATCCTGCTGCGCGACGGGCGCGTGGAGGCGGAAGGCACGCTCGCCCACTTGCTGGCGACCAGCGCGGAGATGCGCCGGCTCTGGGCGACGGATGCCGCCGCCCCGCCGGATGCGTGAGGAGACCGCGCACCTGCGCCACGCCGGGAGAATGATGCCGTTC
>CBJNAR010000069.1:0-9308 GCA_966434075.1 uncultured bacterium | reverse complement strand
CGGGGTCCACATAAGGCTGGTCGAACAGGCCAAGCCGGAACTTGTCGCGCAGCAACCGGCGCACCGACTGGTCGAGGCGGCTTTCGGGGATCTGCCCGCTGCGCACCAATTCGACCACTACCTCCGGACAGGATTCACCGCCGAACTGGTCGCATCCGGCGTCGAGGATCTTCTTCGCCCGCTCCGGGCGGCTGAGGTGCTCGACACCCCAGGCGCGCGCCGGGAACGGGGCGCCGCCGATCTCGGAGTCGGTCAGCAGGCCCCAGTCGGTGCAGACCACGCCGTCGAAGCCGAACTTGTCGCGCAGCAGGCCGGTGATAACGTCCTTGTTGAAGCCGAAGCCGACTTCCTCCAGAGGGGTGCCGACCGGCATGCCGTAGTAGGGCATGATCTGGGCGGTGCCCGCCGCAAAGGCGGCCTCGAACGGAATCAGGTGATAGTCGAAGTTGTCGCCGGGATAGACCTGCTCGCGGCCATAGGGGAAATGCGGGTCCTCGCCGTCTTTCTGCGGGCCGCCACCAGGGAAATGCTTGGTCATGCAGGCGACGCTCTGCGGGCCGAGCGTAGCGCCCTGGAAGCCGCGGATGTAGGCGGCGGTCATGCGCGCGGACAGCTCGGCGTCTTCGCCGAAGGTGCCGTTGCTGCGCGCCCAGCGCGGCTCGGTGGCGAGGTCGGCCATGGGGTGCAGGGCGACGCGGATGCCGACGGCGCTGTACTCCTGCCGGGCGATATCCCCGAACTGCTCCACCAGCGCCGCGTCGCCGGTGGCGGCCAGGCCCAGTGGTTCGGGCCACTGCGAGAAGGCGCCGGACAGGAAGCTGGTCGCCGGGTTGTCGCTGAAGGCGTGGCGCGGGTCGGACGAGATCGTGATCGGGATGCCGAGCCGGGTATCCTCGGCCAGTTCTTGTAGCCGGTTGTACCATGCGGCCATTTGCCGGGGGCCGGCGCCACGCAGAATATTGAAGTGGTTCATGCGCCGCCCGACCACCATGTCCCTGGTCGAGAACGGGCCGAACATGCCCGCACCTTCCACCAGGCTGCCGTCCTCGCCCATCATGATCATGGTGTGGAACAGCAGGCCCGCCTTCTCCTCCAGCGTCATCTGGGCGAGCAGATCGTCCACGCGCTCCTCGATGGGGCGGCGCGGGTCCTCGTAGGGGTCCAGGCGGCCGTTCTTGTTGAGATCGCGCACCGGGCGATCATCGACGGTGAGCAGGGGGGCGCGGGGCATGGGGACCTCCAGGACGGGCGGGCGGCGGCAGGCACGCCACAGCCGGCCATGCGAGGCGATCGATAGGCCGGGGTGCGGGTGTGTGGACCCGCACCCCGGTGGCCGGTCGCCGGATCTCTGTCGAAAGGCGCGCCGGCTAGCCCTCCGGGTCCAGCCCGTTCGCGGCGATCACCTGCGCGTACCACAGCGCGCTGTCTTTCGGGATGCGCTGCTGGGTCGCATAGTCCACCCACACGATGCCGAAGCGCTGAGTATAGCCCTTGGCCCACTCGAAGTTGTCCATGAGCGACCAGACGAAATATCCGGCGAGCGGCACGCCGGCGTCGATGGCCTGCTTGGCGGCGGCGAAGTGGTCGCGCAGGTAGCGGCGGCGGCGCTCGTCGGGCACGCGCCCGTCGGGGCCGGGGCCGTCGGAGTAGCTGGCGCCGTTCTCGGTCACGTAGAGTTTGCCGGGGTGGTAGTCGGTTTCCAGGCGGACCAGCAGATCGCGCAGCCCGGCGGGATAAACCTCCCAGCCCATCTCGGTATGCTCGGCGTTGGCGGCCTCCGTTTGCACCGGGGTCGGCGCGGCGGCGGCCTCACCCGGATTGCCGATCACGCCGCGCGTGTAGTAGTTAACGCCCAGGAAATCAATCGGCGTCGCAATCGCCTTCATATCGCCGGAGTGGACAAAGGCCGGACCGCCCTCGGGCAGATGGCCCTCGGCGGTGTAGGCGGCCACCATGTCCTCCGGGTAGGCGCCACGGTACACCGGATCGGCAAACCAGCGGTTGAAGAAGCCATCGAACCAGCGCGTGGCCGCCACATCGGCGGGACTGTCGGATGCGGGCGTGGCGGGCGTGAAATTCAGGGTGATGCCGACCTCGGCGTCCGGGCTGTTTTGCCGCAACACCGGCACGGCCCAGCCGTGCGACAGCAGCACATGGTGAGCGGCGGCCAGCGCGGCGGGCCAGTCGTGCCAGCCGGGTGCGTGTTCGCCGATCTGGTGGCTGAGGATGCTCACGCACCACGGTTCGTTATGAGTGATCCAGTGCTTGACGCGGTCGCCTAGCGCCCGGCTGGTCACGTCGGCGTATTCGACGAACGCCTCGGCGGTGGCGCGATCCGGCCAGCCGCCCGCGTCCTGCAACGTCTGCGGCAGATCCCAGTGGTAGAGCGTGGCGAACGGCGTGATGCCGGCGGCCAGCAAGCCATCGACCAGGCGGCTGTAGAAGTCCAACCCGGCCTGGTTGACCGGGCCGCGCCCGTTGGGCAAGATGCGCGGCCAGGCGATGGAGAAGCGGTAGGCGTGCAGACCCAACTCCTTCATCAGCCCGATGTCCTCGCGCCAGCGATGATAGTGATCACAGGCCACGTCGCCCGTGCTGCCGTCCAGGATCTTACCGGGCGTGTGGGCGAACCGATCCCAGATCGACTCGCCCCGCCCATCTTCATGCACCGCGCCCTCAATTTGATAGGACGCCGTGGCCGTGCCCCACAGGAAGCCTGCGGGAAATGCTAGTTTGGTCATATAGGTTGCTTATTCCTCACGCTTTAATGACCCGTTCGCCGGGATAAGGCGCCGGGTCAGGGCCCGGCCCATACAGATGGCAGCGCACCCAGTGATTCGGCGCGGGCCACTCTTTGCCCGGCATCAACTGGCGGCATACGTCCATGACATGCGGGCAGCGCGGCGCAAAAGGGCAGCCCGGCGGCGGATCCACGAGCGACGGGATTTCGCCGCGAGTCTCGACTTTGCGGGTTTGCAGGCCAGCGTGCGGGTTGGGCACCGCCGCCAGCAGTAGACGCGTGTACGGATGTGCCGGGTTGTGCATCAACTCGTCGCTCTCGGCGCCCTCAACAATGTGCCCGGCATACATGACCATAGTGTCGTCGCCAATATATCGGGCGCTGGCGAGATCGTGAGTGATATACAGGAAGCCCAGTCCCATCTCTTCCTTCAACCGCTCCATCAGATTCAGCACGCCCATGCGGATGGATACGTCAAGCATGGAGATCGGCTCGTCGGCCAGGATAATTTCGGGGTTCACGGCGAGCGCGCGGGCGATTGCCACACGCTGCCGCTGCCCACCGGAGAGCTGGTAGGGAAACCGGTTGGCAACCTCGGCCGGCGGGGTGAGACCCACGGTGTTCAGCAGGTCATGCACCCGCTCGGCCACCTCCCGCCCGTTCGTGACCTTGTGGATCAGCAGCGGGCGCTCGATATGGTAGCCGATCGTCTTGACGGGATTCAGCGAACCGAAAGGATCTTGAAAGATCATTTGCACGTCGCTGCGATAGCCCAGGGACGCGCCGCCGGCCTCGGTCTTCAGCACATCCTTGCCCTTGAAGAGGATCTCGCCCCTGGTGGGCGGCATTAGTCGTGCGATCAGCCGGGCCGTGGTTGATTTACCGCTACCCGATTCGCCGACGAGCGAGACCACCTTGCCGCGCTTGATGGGGAACGACACATCGTTCAACGCGTGGACCTGTTTCGACCTCAACGCGTTGCCGATGGGGAAACGCTTGGTCAGATGGCGTACCTCCAGCACGACATCGCCATCCTGCCCCGGCGCCTGTTGCGCCTGCATGAGAGATTCAGCCATAATCTCCTCCAGCGAAATGGAGGACGCCGTTCCAGGGAGAGCGCTGATTACCCCAGCCACGGGGCCGCGCGGCTACAGATTCTCCGGCTGGAACGGCATCCCCACATGATAGGCGACCCAGTGCCCCGGCTTCACCTCTTGCAGCTTCGGCTCCACCGTCGTGTCGATCGGGTTGCACGCCTTACAGCGTGGGTGGAAGCGGCAGCCGGATGGCGGGGCCACCAGATTCGGCGGGGACCCCGGAATACCGGTCAATTTCCGCTTCGGGCCGGTCAGGGAGGGGAAGGAGTTCATCAGGCCCTGGGTATAGGGGTGCAGCGGGTTGTTGAACAGCTCGGCGGACGGGGCCAGTTCCACGATCTGGCCCGCATACATGATGGCGATGCGGTCTGAAAACTCGACCATGAGCGACAGGTCGTGGGTGATGAACAGGATCGAGAAACCCAGTTGTTCCTTGAGTTGCTCGATCTGTTGCATGATATCCTTCTGGACCACCACGTCGAGCGCGGTGGTTGGCTCGTCCATGATCATCAGCGGCGGGCGCAGCGCCAGCGCAATGGCGATCACGGCGCGTTGGCGCATGCCGCCCGAAAGCTGGTGTGGATACGAGTCGAGCCGGCTCTTTTCGATGCCGACGACGTTGAGCAGTTCGGCAGCACGTTTGCGCGCATCGGCGGCCGATATCTTGTGCTTCATCAGCACGTCCGTGATCTGGTCGCCGATTTTCATCACCGGGTTGAGCGAGTTCATGGCGCTCTGGAAGACCATGGAGACATCGCGCCAGCGAAAGTCTTCCAACTGGTCGCCGTCCATCGTCAGCACATCCTTGCCGTTGAACAGGACCTGGCCGCCGGTAATGACGGCGGGCGGGTGCAGGACGCGCAAAATAGCATGGGCGATGGTCGACTTGCCGCTGCCCGATTCGCCGGCCAGCCCGAACACCTCGCCCGGCGCCAGCGAGAACGACACGCCGTCCACGGCGCGCGCCGGGCCGCGCGGGGTGATGTACTCGACATGCAAATCCCGGATGTCGAGCAACGGCGCGTTGGCGAAGCCGCTACGAGGTGCGGCGGACGACAGGGGTTGCGCCGATGTTGTTGCGGGCGACTTTGATCGTGCTGTGCTTGAGGACATCGTTCACATCCCTTTCAGCGCGCAGGCGCGGGTTGGTGATTTCATCCATCCCGTAGTTGATCATCGACAGGCCGAACGCGACCAGGGCAATGCACATACCGGAGGGAATGAAGGTCCACCAGGCGCCGGTGAGCAAGCCCGCGTTGTTTTGTGCCCAGTAGAGATTGGTGCCCCAACTGATGTTGCCCACGTCGGTCAGACCGATCAGGCTGAGGGCCGCCTCGGCGCCGATGGCATACGTCACCGAGCCGATCATGCCGCCCAGGATGATCGAGGCCATGTTGGGCAAGATCTCGCGGAAGATGATCCGCGCGTTGCTGTCGCCGCTGACGATGGACGCCGAGACGAAATCCTTCTCGCGCAACGACAGCGTTTGCGAGCGCAACACGCGGGCGCCCCAGGCCCACCCGGTAAAGGACAGGGCCAGGATGATGGTAGTGGTCCCCGGCCGCAGGTAGGCGGCGATGACCACGAGCAGCGGCAGGCCGGGGATGACCAGGAACAGGTTCATCAGCAACGACAGCGCGTCGTCGACCTTGCCGCGGAAGTAGCCGGCCGACATGCCGATGATGATCCCGATGATCGTCGTCAGGATGCCGGTGGCGAAGCCGACCGTCAGCGAGATGCGCGCGCCCCAGACCGTCTGGGCGAACACATCTTTGCCCTGCCCCTCGGTGCCGAAGATGTGCGCGGCGGACGGCGCCTGGTGCGGCAGGTCCACGAACTCGGTCGGGTCGCCCGGCGCGATGAGCGGGGCGCCAATCGCGACGACGACGAAGAACACGACGATGGCGACACCGATCCCGGCCTTCGGATTCCGCAGCAATTCGCGCGCAAAGGTGAACCGTTGCGGCTTGGGCGGTACCGTTGTCGGCAGCACCACCATTTGGCCCGCCGGGCTGGCCTCCACATCTTCCAGGCGGTTGCCCTTCTCGCGCATATCTTCGGTCAGCAACTGGTCGGCCAAATTCGGCTGGTTGAGTTCGGTCGAATCGTCGTCGCGCTGGACTTTCTTTTCGGTTTGCATTCTCCCACCTCCGTGATGGCCGCGCCGGAGGCCGTCCGGCGCCGGATCTGCGGCTGCGTCTAGCTCACGCGCACGCGTGGATCGAGTCGCGTGTACAACACATCGACGATAAAGTTGGCCGCGAGCACGGCAAAGGTGATCATCAGGAACAGGCCTTCCATGAGCGGGTAGTCCAGGTTGGCCACCGCTTTGACCAGCAGGTAGCCCAATCCCGGATAGCCGAAGATGGTCTCCACCAGAATTTGGCCGCTGAGCACAAAACCGAGCGCCATGCCAAAGGAGGTCACGCTGGGCAGCAGGGCGTTGCGCGCGGCATACTGAAACATGATCTGGCGCTGCGATAAGCCCTTGGCTTCGGCCATCGTGACGTAGTCCTCGGCCAGCACACTGATCATGGTATTGCGCATGCCGAGCGCCCACCCCCCCAGCGAGACCAGGATGATGGTGAGGGCCGGCAGGAGCAGGTGCGTGACGACGCTGCCGAGGAAAGTGAGTGTAAACGCGGGGGTCAGGGCATCGTCATAGGCGTGGCGCATGGGGAACCAGCCCATCTCCAGCCCCAGGAAATAGAGGCCCATGAGGGCCAGGAAAAACGGGGGAAACGCGCCGATGAAGATCAGCAGCGGCGGCAGCACGCTGTCGATCAGCCCGCCCCGCTTCCACGAACCCATGACGCCGATAACATTGCCGATAATGAAGCTGATGATCAGGGCCGTGAGGCCCAGGAGCATGGTCCAGACAAAGCCGGTGCCAATCACCGAGGTGACCGGCGTGGGAAACGAGGAAAACGAGATGCCGAAGTCGAAGCGCATGACATGGCTGAGATAGGTGAAGTACTGAACAATCAGCGGATCATCGCTTAATCCGAGAGCTTGCTTGATTTGCTGGAGTTGCTCGGGCCGCATCTGCCCGCGGGATGCGGCGAAGATGGTCGACGCGGGATCGCCGGGGATCAGGCGGGGCAGGAAGAAGTTGATGGTCAGCGAGGCCCACGCGGCCAGCAGATAGAAGCCCAATCGCCGAAGGATGAATCGCATCGTTGCCCTCCTTTGCGCGTATCCCCTCGCCGGTGCCGTTGCATGTTACAGCGATGCGCGGCGCCCAGTGTTATGGGGCAGGGGCGATCTCCTTGGCAGGAGATCGCCCCTTAGGATCAACTTACTTGGGCTTGATAGTCGTCATCACGATCAACTGCTCCGGCGTCCCCTGGTTGAAGAACGAGCCCGCGGCATACGGGTTGTCCTTCGTTGGGAAGCCTGTGAAGCGCTTGGTGTTGTACTCGTACCAGTATGGGCCGGGGAACAGCGGGAGAGCCGGCGCCTCGTCGGCGAAGGTCTGCTGGAGCTGTTCGGAGATCGTCTTCTGCTGCGCCGGGTCTGCTGTGGACGCGAGTTGGTCCAACAGACCATCGGCCTTCTTGCTGACATAGCGATGCCAGTTCGCGCTGGAGGCGGTGCCGACCGGGTTGAACGAGCGCTGCGACATCTGGTCACGGTAGTAGTTATAGGGCGTGGCGCCGCCTGAGCTCCAGCCAATCGACATGGTGAAGTCGCCCTTCGACACGCGGTCGTACCAGGTGCTGTAGTCATAGGGTTTCACTGACGCGGTGATGCCGATGGCCTTGAGGTCCTGCGCGATGATCTGGACTGACGATACCCAGTCGGTCCAGCCACTAACCACGTTGATTTCGTAGGTCATCGGTTTGCCGTCAGGGCCGGTGCGCACGCCATTGGAGTCCTTCTTGAGGCCGGCGGCATCCAGCATCTGGTTGGCCTTGTCGACGTTGCGCGTGGTCCAGTCGCCCAGCTTGGAAGGATCGGCGACCTTGAAGTTCGGGTAGGCGTCGCTGAGGCCGGTCACATCGGCCGGCTTGGTGTAGCCGTACTCCGCCACCGTGGCGATCTTGTCGCGCTCAATGGCCATACTGACGGCCTTGCGCACGTTGGCATCGTCAAACGGCTTCACGGTGGTGTTGAGGTAGAGCATCACCGTGGCGCCGACCGACGGGAACCAGTAGCCGTAATTAGCCGGATCCTTGGAGACGTACACTTTCTCAATGTCGGGGATAAAGTTGGCGGCGTAGTCGTTCTCGCCGTTGACCGTCGCCAGGTTGGCCTGGTCGTTGCCTGGATAGGCCGGCTGGCGCAGCCCGTTGACATAGGGCTTGCCCGGCTGCCAGTAGTTGGGGTTCTTGTCGACCTGGAAGATCTGCGGCTGGAAGACCGTCACCTGGGTGAACGGGCCGGTGCCGACGGGATTTTCGTTGGTGAACTTGACCGGGTCCTTCACGTCCTTCCAGATATGCTCCGGAACGATGTCCTGCGAGATGATGTCGTACAGGCCAGGGGTGAAGACTTGCTTGAAGTTGAACTTGACGGTCGTCGCATCGGGCGCCTCGACAGTATCAACATAGGCCGTCTGCCCATTCATCGCCTGTCCGGCGGGGCCCGTGAGACCGTTGGTATTCTTAAACAGATTGAAGGTGTAGGCGACATCGGTGGCGCTGAAGGGCTGCCCATCCGACCACTTCACGTCATTTCGCAGCGTGAAAGTCAAGGTCTTGTTGTCGCTGCTCCACTCGTACTTGGTCGCCAGCCAGGGCACGATCTCACCCTTGACGGTGTTGTAGATCATCATCGGCTCGTAAATGCCGTGGACGGTCGGGAAGCGGTTGTCGCTACCTAGCGGGTTGAAGTTGCGGATCCAGGTAGCCTGCTGGGCCACGGAGATGGTCATGACGCCGCTGGTCGCGGGGGCGCCGGCGGTCTGGCCGCCCTGGCTCGCCGGGGCGGTGGTAGCGGTGGCTTCAGTGCTGCCGGCCGCGGGGGCCGTGGTGGCGGTAGCTTCGGTACTGCCGGCCGCGGGGGCGGTCGTGGCCGTGGCCGCGGCGGGCGCGGTGGTGGCCGGGGCCTCGCCGCCGCACGCGCTCAGAAGCAGTGAGCAGATGGCGAACAAAGGTACAAGCAGTCGTAGCTTGGAACGGAAACTCACGCGGTTCGAGTTCATCTTTAAGCCTCCATACTGTGCGGAAACAAGCTACAGGTACCGTCTGGCCGTCAGACTAACTCATATTCCTCTCCTCCTTTCCTCCTCTAGACCCTAGTATAGCACACTATCCGCCGCAATGTGGCTGTCCCCGAGGCGTTCGCTCAGGGCCTCCGCAGCACCCCGCCCACGTGGCTGAGGAGACGATGCGGTGCAAGTGTAAAGATCAGGGGGGTAGCAAATTGCGTACCTTGCCGATCCCGCCGCCGGTGGGCGACCAAGGATCGACGGCGGGGGTACGCAGTTCCCCATCGCCGGTGCCGCTGCCCTGGTGTGTCATGCCATA
>CBJNAR010000068.1:0-9364 GCA_966434075.1 uncultured bacterium | reverse complement strand
CAGGCGCGGCTGGTCTACGACCAGACCCCCGCCGGCATCACGTCGGACAAAGTGACCGTGACCGTCTCGGCGGCGGGCACGCCGCAGGCCAAGCGCACCGCGACCGCCATCGCCAACACCGCCGGCGGCAGCCCCACGCCCAAGCCGAAAGCGACCGCCACGCGCACGCCCAGCGCAGGCGGCGGGGCGACGAACACCATCCCCAAGACGGGCGGCGAGTTCCCGATCATCGGGTTCCTGCTCGGCCTGGCGATGCTGGTCACCCGCCAGTTGCGCCTGCGTAACCAGGCGGCGAGCCGGGAAGCCTGACCGGCACCCCCGCGCGTAGGGGCGCGACGACCGGTTGCCGGTCGTCGCGCCCTTTTTGTTGGCCCGGAGCTTGCCTACAGGGTGATCCAGGCCCCGCCACGCGGGGGTGCAGCCCGGGGCCGCGCAACCTATTGCCCGGCGTGAGTCGATTGTGCTACAATGGATCGGGGCATCTTGCCACAAAGGAGAGTGATCTGACAGTGGAACAAAGTGCGCTGGTCGCCAAAATCCGGGATATACCGGATTTCCCGGTCCGCGGAATCATGTTCCGCGATATTACGACCCTGCTCAAAGACGCCGAAGCCTTCCATGAGTGCATGGACAAGCTCGCCAACCGGCTGCGCCCGTACCAGCCGACCAAGGTCGTCGCCGTCGAGTCGCGCGGCTTCATCTTCGGGGCGCCGCTGGCCTACCTGCTGGACGCCGGGTTCGTGCCCGCGCGCAAGCTCGGCAAGCTGCCCGCCCCCACCGTCACCGCCGAGTATGCGCTGGAATACGGCACCAACACGGTCGAGATGCACCGGGACGCCATCGACGTGGGCGAGCGCGTGGTCATCGTCGACGACCTGCTGGCGACGGGCGGGACCACGCGGGCCACTATCCAGCTGGTCGAGCACCTGGGCGGCCAGGTCGTGGCCCTCGGCTTCCTGATCGAACTAACCTTCCTCCATGCTCGCGACCAACTGGGCAAGTACAACGTCGTCACCCTGATCCAGTATTAGGCGGCACGCCGCCGGCCCTTCCCGGCGCGGCGGCCAACCGACGCCGTAACCGTTCCGTGGCCCTCGCTGGTTGCGCCTGCTACTCGCGCATCTCTTTGCTACCCCTCGCCCGGCCGCCGGACCCAACCCGGCGGCCACGCCGATCACCGGCGCGGCACCACGATGGTCCCCTTTTTGCTGAACACCCGGTGTAGATATCTGCACGCGTAGGGCGCCAACCCTGTCCAACACCGAAAAGACACCTACCCTCCGGGTCGAAGGCCAACCCCCGCACCCGCTCCGTAAGGCCGCTTGGAGACAGGACAGTCCCATCCTGATGCCCGGCCCGTGCCTGAGAGAGCGCACAAGGAGGTAATTGGCAATGAGCGACCCTGTCCACGGCTTCCCGGCCTGGATCCGCGTAACCCACTGGATCAACTTCTTGCTGATGGGTTTTGTCATCCGCGCGGGAATCCAGATCCTGGCGGCCTATCCGCGGCTATATTGGAACGACCACTGTATCCCCGGCACCGAATGGCTCAAGTTCACGCGCAAAATCATCAACCCGGAGCAGCCCTGGATTGCGCGGGAACAAGAGGAAGAGTGGTCGCCGTGGATCGCGCAACCGGGCGGCAACAACCTGGGGCTGGGGCGCCACTGGCACTTCGTGAGCATCGGCTTCTGGGTGCTGAACGGGCTGATCTACGTGATCGCCCTCATCGCCACGGGCGGCTGGCAGCGGCTCATCCCCACCTCGTGGGATGTAATTCCCGCAGCCTGGCAGACCTTCGTCGGCTACCTGACGCTGCAAACGCCGCCCGCGAGCGCGTTTAATCCGTTCGATGCGCTGCAACAGATCGCTTACGGGGCCGTGGTCTTCCTGCTGGCGCCCTTCCTGATTCTGACCGGCGCCGCGCAGTCGCCGGCCATCGATGCGCGCTTCCCCCGGTACGTCAAGCTCTTCGGGGGGCGGCAGGGCGCGCGCAGCCTGCACTTCATCGGCCTGGTGGCCTTCCTGCTCTTTATCGTGATCCATGTGACGATGGTGGTGGTCACGGGCTTCGGCGAGAACATGGGCAACATCATCTTCGGGCAACATGACCACGACCAGGGCCTCGCCATCGCCATCGGGCTGGGCATTATCGCCGTCAGCATAATCATCTGGGCGCTGACCTCCGCGGCCTCGCGGGGCGCGCCGCGGACCTGGCAGCACGTCCTGGGCGCCATTATCCGGCCGGGGCTGCGCACGCTCTCCTACCGCCTGCGCTCGCGCCAGACCTACCCGCAGGATGAGATTTCCCCGAGCATGATTCTGAACGGCTATCCGCCGGAGTCGGAAGACTACGAGCGCGAGGTGGCCGGGAACTTCAAGGACTGGGCGCTGGAGGTGCGCGGGTTGGTCCAGCAGCCGTTACATCTGACCATGGCCGACATTGAAGCGCTGCCCAAGCAGACCCAGATCACCAAGCACCAATGCATCCAGGGCTGGACGGGGATCGCCGAGTGGGGCGGGGTGCCGCTGAGCGAGATCCTGAACCGCTGCCGGCCCCTGCCGGGCGCGCGCTTCATGATGTTCATCTCAGAACAGTTGGACGCGAAGGGCCGCCCGTTCCACGAGTCGCTGCCCATCGAGATGGCACGCCTGCCGCAAACCATCCTGGCCTATGAAATGAACTACCAGCCGCTCTCGGTGCCCCATGGCGCGCCGTTGCGGCTGCGCGTGGAGACGCAGGTGGGGTTCAAGATGGTGAAGTGGCTGCGCACGATCGAGTTTGTCGCCAGCTACAGCGGCTACGGCGAAGGCCAGGGCGGGTCGCGCGAGGACATCCAGCAGTTCGAGCCGGTCGTCGCCGTCTGATCCAGGGCCGGCGCGGGCCGGGCCCCCGGCCCCTGCTCAGGGGCCGGGAACCGGTTCGCGCTCCGCGGCGGCCAGCGCCGCGGCCGGATGGACGAAAAAGAGCGCGGCCACGGCCAGGCTCATCATCACGGCGGCAAAGCCGAAAGCCCAGCGATCCGAGTGCATCACGTCGACCAGCAAGCCCGAGAAGAACGACCCCAGCGGCTGCACCACCGACCAGACAAACGAGGCCACGCCGATAAACTCGCCGCCGCGGTCGTGGGGGATCAGGTCGATCAACAGGGCCAGGCCGAGCGCCGTCGGGCAGGCGTTGCCCAGTCCGGCCAGCACCATGACCGGGATGGCCTGCCCCACGTCCTGCACGGCGGAGGCGGCCAGCGCGGCCAGCACGAACAGGCCTAACCCGGCGTGCAACACCCGCTTCTTGCCCAGCCGGTCGGCCAGCAGCGTAACGAAGACCGTGCCCGCGGCGGTGCTCAACACCAGCACGAGAAACAACTGGCTGGCCTGGTTGCCGTCGAGGTGCAAGGTCTGTGTGCCGAAGAGCGTGATGAACGGGGTGGCGCCGCCCGCCGCCATCCAGTAGAGGCTCATCGCGCCGATATAGCGGCCGGTCTGTTTATAGCGCAGGAGGTCGCGCAGATAATCGAGCGGTGGCAGTTTGGGCGGCGGGGGCAAGGGCCGCAGTCGCGGCGCGGCCAGCAAGATCGCCGGCGCGCGCATCCGCGTTGGGGGCGCGAAATGATGGGCCGGCTCGCGCACCATGAGGAAGGTGACGCCGAAGCTGAGCACCAGCACGCCCGCCGTGGCGAAAAACACCCACTCGGCGTGCCGGTCCCAGAAGAACGAGGCGATGACGGAGACGACCACGGCGCCCACCATGCCGGCCAGGGCCATGAACCCGCCCACCTGGCCCCGCTGGCCTTCGGGCGTGATATCGGCCATCAGCGCCTGGTAGGGGCCGAGGGCGATGAACAGGAAGCCCCCGGCCAGCAGCACCGTGGTGAGCATGATCCAGAACGGCGGATGCAGCCCCAGCAGCACCAGCGCCGCCGCCATCAGCGGGATGCCGACCAGGAAGAAGGGCCGGCGCTTGCCCAGCCGGGTGTGCGCTCCATCGCTCATGCGCCCCACGAACGGCAAGACGATCGCCCCGGCGAACGAGCGCTCATTGGTCAGCGGGCCGATAAGCTGGTGGGGCACACCGTAGGCGTTGAGGTAGAGCGGCAGTTGGGCGTTGAAGAAGGTGAAGACCATGCCCGCGCCGATACTCGCCAGGCTGAACCAGACCGCCCGCGACAGGTGCAGGGGCGGGATGTGGGGATGGGCGGGGTGCGCAGGCGCGTCCAGGGGGGCGGGCACGGCTCCGGCCAGGATCTCGTCGTCGGCGTGTTGGGTCGGCAATGCACTACCTCGCTACAGAGACTAACGTGTCGCGACCGGCACGGTTGCACCTTACGTGGAACTTACCATACCCGATAATGGACCGATCGGCAAGGGCCATGCCAGGCCCCGGTTCGGCCCGACGGGCCGCTAGCATGCCGCTCTCCGCCGTGTTACAATAGGCGTAGAAGACGTATGGTATACATCGTGCTTGATTAAGCGGTGTAGAATCATGCCGCCCGGCGCCCGGATGGCCGGACCCGCCTCGTGAGGCGAGCGAACACAGGAGTAACAGCGTGCTGCAAGACGCCGACATACAAACACCTGCCGCCCTGCCGGCCCCTGAAGGGGCAGCGGACGAGTCGGCGGACGGCCGCCCGACCGGCGCGCCGCCCGCCGCGCCGGAAACACCGGACTCCAACCTGATCCTGAACCCCGCGCAACAGGAAACCCTGACCCAGGAGCGGCGCCTGCTCGGCGCGCTCGGCGCCGCCATCACCCCGCTGGAGCCGGCCTCCGGCGACCTGGACGCCTTGCGCCAGGCCGGGCTCGATCTCGACGAGTTGTTCTTGCTGGTCATCGCCGGGGAGTTCAACGCGGGCAAGTCGGCCTTTATCAACGCGCTACTGGGCGAGCGCTTCCTGACCGAGGGGGTGACGCCGACGACGGCCGTCGTGACCCTGTTGCGCTACGGCGACCAGCCGACCGACGAGCCGGTGGGCGAGGATCTGGCCGAGCGCGCCTACCCCGCGCCGTTCCTGCGCGACATCACCGTGGTCGATACACCGGGCACCAACGCCATTATCCGCCGCCACGAGCAACTGACCCGCCATTTCGTGCCCCGCGCCGACCTGGTGCTCTTCGTGACCTCGGCGGACCGGCCCTTCACCGAGAGCGAACGCGCCTTCCTGGAGACGATCCGGGACTGGGGCAAGAAGATCGTCATCGTGCTCAACAAGATCGACCTGATGGCGAGCGCAACCGACCTGCAGCACGTGATCGACTTTATCGCGCGCAACGCCCAGGCGCTGCTCGGCGTCACGCCCGATATCTTCCCGGTGTCGGCCCGGCTGGCGCTGCAAGGCAAGCGCCTGCGTGCCGGCGAGGACCGGCAGCAGCGCGCCCAGGGCGAAACGCTGCTGCGCGCCAGCCGCTTCGACCGGCTGGAGTCCTATATCTTTGCGACGCTGGATGAAGAGGGCCGTCTGCGCCTGAAGTTCCTGACCCCGCTGGGCATCGCCGAGCGCGTGCTGGAGAAGTACCGCAAAGTCGCCACCGAGCGACTGGCGGTGCTGGCCGACGATTTCAAGACCAACGAGAACATCGACGCGCAACTGAAGGTCTACCAGGAGGACATGCGCACGCAGTTCGAGCATCGCCTGGCCGAGATCGAGAACATCATCTACGAGATGCGCGAGCGCGGCGACGCCTTCTTCGAGGAAATGGTGCGCATCACGCATATCCGCCAGTTGATGAACGCCGAGCTGGTGCGCGGCGCCTTCGAGCGCGAGGTGGTGGCCGACAGCGCTCAGCGGGTCGATGCCGCCGTGCAGGGCCTGATCGACTGGATGGTGGACCACGACCTGCGCATGTGGCAGTCGATCCAGGAGTACCTGGACCGGCGGAAGGCGGTGCGCGGGCGCGAGGACCAGATGATCGGGCAGGTGGGGCGGCAGTTCGAGTACAACCGCACCCAGTTGTTGCAGTCGGTGGGTAGCCGGGCCACCAAGGTGATCCAGGGCTACGACCGCGAGCGCGAGGCGCGGGAACTGGCCGAGGAGATGCGCGCCGCGGTGAACCAGACCATCGGCGCGGCGGGGCTGGCCGGGGTCGGCGCGCTGGCCGCCGCCATCTTCACCGCGGCCCTGTTCGACGCCACTGCCGTGCTGATCTCCACGCTGGCCGCCGGGTTCGCGCTGTTCGTGCTGCCGCTGAAGAAGCGCCAGGCCAAGGAGCAGTTCCACTACAAGGTGCAGGAGTTGCGCGAGAACCTGGCCCGCGGGATGACCGAACAATTCGACGCCGAGCTCGCTCGGTCGGTCGAGCGCATCTACGACGCCATCGCGCCTTATACCCGCTTCGTCAAGGCCGAGCACACCAAGGTCAGCACCGCCGGTGAGGAACTAGCGCGCCTGGATGGCGAGTTCGCCCGGCTGCGCAAACGCATCGAAGGCTGAATCGCCCACCCATGAGCATCCGCGTCGCCGCCGTGCAGGCGCCCACGCCCACCGGGCGCGACGGCGCCCGCGCGCTGGCCGAGATCATCGGCGGGGCCGTCATCGCGGGCGCCGAGTTGATCGCTCTGGCGCTCACGCCCCCGCCCCGCCCGCCCGCCGCCGCCGACCCGACCCCGCGCGCCCTGCGCGGCCTGGCCGCGGGGCACAACGTCTGGCTGGTGGCCGGCCCCTATGTCGAGCGCGACACGGATGGCCGGGCCTACCTGGCCGCGGGTCTCTGGGACCCGGAGGGTACGCTGATCGGCAGCCAGCGGCAGACGCACCAGCCGCCGGGCAGCGGGTGGGCCGCCGCCGATACGCTGGCCCCCCTGCCCCTGACCGGCCGTGACGGCGCCCGCCGGCTGCTGGGCCTCATCCTGGGCGAAGATATTCGCTACCCGGAGGTGGGGCGCATTCTGGCCTTGCAGGGCGCCACGGTGCTGATCCATCTGGGGGTCATGCCGGCCCCGTATAATCCGTGGGAGCAAGAGCGGCGGCTCTGGCGCGAGGTGCAGGCCAACCAGACCTTCGGCCTGGAAAGCTATCCGCTGGGGCCGGGGGGCGGCGGCTACGCGCGCGTGCTGGCCCCCTGCGAGATGACGCCCGGCGGCAGTGGCATCCTGGCGGCGACCCACTCCCTGCGCGACCCGGCGGCAGCCATCGCGGACCTGAACGCCGGGGCGCGGGAAGCCGTCATCGCCGCGTACCCGATAGCCAGCCAGTTCAACAGGGATATGTATCACAAACTACCGGGCGCGTATGATTAGAGGCCCTCGCCGCGAACTCTGGCTACTCGGCGGCATCTTGCTGCTGGCCGCGCTGGCCCGCTATACCGGCCTGACCCAGGGCTTCCCGCGCGACTTCCACTGGGACGAGCGCATCTACTTCCACGAAGCGCTCTACGGGCTGGCAAACGGCCTGCGCCGCGAGTCCACCGTCTCGGCCAACCTGCCCTATCTGCTGATGCCCTGGCTGCTGGCACAGTGGCTCATCGCCACCCTCGCCGGGCAGATGCACGGCTTCGGCGATCTCGTCCGCAGCTATATCGTGGACCCCGCGCCGTTCCTGGCCGTGGCCCGCGCCGCCTGGGCCGCCACAGGAGTGATCAGCGTGGCCGCGGTCTATCGCCTCGGGCGGCGCATGGCCGGCCCGGCGGTGGGCCTGGTGGCCGCCTTCTTCCTGGCCGCGGCGTTCCTGCATGTGGCCGAGAGCCATTTCATCAAGAACGACGTGCCCGCCGGGCTGATGCTGCTGCTGGCGCTCGACGCCTGCTTCAGCATCCAGGAGCGCGGCGCGCGGCGCGACTATTTCTGGGCCGGGTTCTGGCTGGGCCTGGCGAGCGCCACCAAGTATTACGCCGCCGGGGTCGCGCCGGTCATCCTGCTGGCGCACTTCCTGCGGCGGGAGCCTGCCGGGGCGGCGCCGTCCCGGCTGCGCGGCCTGGCGCCGCTCGGTATCGCGCTGGGGGGCGCGCTGCTGGCGGCCCTCGCCTCGACGCCGGTGGCCGTGATCGACCCGCGCAACCTGTGGGACAGCCTGTCCTATGAATTCGGCGCCCACTTCGGGTCCATCCCCACGGACGGCGTGCCGCAGTGGATGTTCTACCTGACCGAGCACCTGGGCCGGGGCATGGGCGCGATGCTGCTGGGCCTGGCGCTGATCGGCATCGGGATCGTGCTTACGCGGCGCACGCCCAAGGGCGTGCTGCTGGCGGCGGTGCCGGTGCTGTTCTTCATTGCGCTGAACCTGCGGCCCTTCAACTTCGCGCGCTACATCGTCCCGGCCATCCCGTTCCTCTGCCTGACCGCTGCGCTGGCGTTGCGGACCATCGTGGGCACCGTCTTGAGCCCGGCGCTGGCGCGGGTGCGCGCCGTGGCCCTGGAGTATCCCACCCCGCTCACGCAGCGGGTCGCCTCCGGGCGCGTGTTGCGCGCCGCCGGCCCGGCCCTGCTGGCGCTGGGGGCGCTGATCGCCGCCACGCCGTCGTGGGTGAACGTGGCGCGTTACGACCGCTACGCGCTGGCGCCGGATACGCGCAACGCGGCGCAGGCTTGGTTCGAGGCGGCGGTGCCGCCCGGCGCCCAGGTGCTGATCGAGGGGGGCGAAAGCTTCGAGCGTACCTCCAACCTGGGGCCGCAGATGTGGCTGGCGCCCGACGTATTGCAGGCGCGCGGCCCGAATGAGGAGCGCGAACGGTTTTTCTGGACGCAACTGCTGGACGTGGTGCGCGGCGCGCCCGCCTACCGGTTAACCCTGGTCGGGTCGGTGGAACGCACGACCAGGGTGGTGGACGGCCGGCGCGTGGGGGTGGATGTGCAGTCGATGGCCGAGTGGGACCGGCCTGACTATGCCGTCTTGATCAACTGGCGCAGCGACGATCTGCGGCCCGGCTCACCCAAACCGCTCTGGCAATCGCTGACGACCGACTACACGCTGGCGCGCACCTTCGCCTGCCGGCCCTGCTTCCCGGAGGACTACTACGCCTGGCGCATCGACTATCCGACCCTTGAGAGCATCCCCCTGCTGGGCGAACCGGCGCCCATCGCCGGGCCGGAGGTACGCGTGTTTCAGCGCAAGGATACGGCATTTCCGCCGCGCGGCGACCCGGCGTCTCCCTGACCTCTGCCGTCAGGACGGGTCGCCGGGCGCCCGCGCCGCGTGTTACTTGCCGGCTTCGCCGTTGCCGGTGACGCGCTGAGTCACGCCTTCGACGGCGTCGCTCGCCCGACTGGCCACGGCCTGCGCGGTGTCGCCGACTTTGCTGCCCACCGCCTGCGCCGTATCGCCCAGCCGGTTGAGCATGCCGCCGAAGATGCGCCCGGCATGATCGGGCCCAAGCTGCTGGTGCATGCGGTCGCGCACTTCGCTCTCCAGTTGCTCGATCTCGGCGTCCAGGT
>CBJNAR010000067.1:0-9470 GCA_966434075.1 uncultured bacterium | reverse complement strand
CGACATGGGATAGGCCTGACAGACCAGCGGGCGATCGGCGTAGATGCCGCAGCGGACATTGCCGTCGGCCAGGCGCAGCAAGAACACGCACGGCTGCTTGATGCCGAAGCGGCCCTGTTTATCCAGCGCCAGCCCGTACGGCTGCCCGCCGCTCTCCAGCAGCACGCCATCGAAGCCCTGCTCGGGCTGCGGGCAGGCAACCACGTACTGTTCGGGGCTGAGGTGCTGCCGCCGGTTGATCAGCCACATGTCGTAGCCACAGACCGGCACAATATAGGATCGACAGCAGGCGCCGCAGGTGGCGCACGGCTGGTGTTCCGCGGCGCTCATGCCCCGTCCTCCCCGGCGGGCGCCGCATCGAGCGCATCGTAGGCTTCCAGCAAGAATTCGCAATAATCGAAGAAGCTGAACTGCGTGTCGGGCGGCGCGGTGGCGACGCGGGCGTTCCAGCGGGCGACGACCTCGCAATATTCGGCGGTGTCCTGGCGGCGGGCGGTGACGGCGGCGGTTTCCTCGGCAATATCGACATCGGCCAGCGACCAGGTGCGGCAGGCGCAGCCGGTGCCGTCCTGCATGTAGAGCACCCCGCCCAGCAGGTCGGACGGAAAGCTCTTACACACCCCCGGCCGCAGGGCGCCCAGGCCGCAGCGGTGCGCGCCGTTGCGGGTGCGCAGCAGGAAAATACAGGGCGGCGGCGCTTTCTTGCGCCGCGTCGCGCCCTTCGCCAGCGCCACCCGGTAGGCCACACCCGATTGGTCGAGGTGAAAGGCATCGCGCCGGGGCGCCGGCGCCGGGAAGTAGACCAGGAAGGCCCACGGCGGGCTATCGAGCGTGCGGGCGATGCGCCAGATGTCACGCCCGCTCGGCACCACGAACGCGGCGTAGCAACACGATTTCTGCTTGCAGGCCAGCCAGATTTCTTCTTTGCGCGTCAGTCCCGGTTCCGTCATCCGATACTCGTTTCTAGCTCAAGTGGATCCGTTTTCGCTAGACGGCGTATGGCCGTTGTGCGGCCCGCCCCCGCGAGCGCCGACCCGCCAGGGCGGGTGGTGCAGCCAGTCGCGGCGGGCGGTAGCATCATCAGCAGCCGGCCAGGTCGGGGCGCCGAACGCCGCGCGCAGCAGGTGGTCGAGAGTCGCGCGCCACGCTTCGAGCGTGGGGTGCTGCCCCTCCTCCCGGCCCACTGTGGTGATGGTGTGATGCGCGCCGTCGAGGTCGATGTCCCAAGTGGTGATCACCGTGTCCACGCCGGCCTCGGGCGGCGGCGCGTGGTGCGGCAAGGCCGCGAAATCGGCCTCCCGGAGCACGGCACGCAACCGATCCAGACCCGCAGGCGCCAGCCGGATAAGCGGGCGCCAGGCCAGGGGCGCTGAATCGCCGCCTTCGGCCCCACCGGGCGGCTCGTTGCTCAGTTCCTCCACACCCCCGTCGGCCAGGACGCGCAGGCCCCAGGCGGCGGGCCCGCGCACGACGTATTGCACCAGTATACCAGATTCGGCCATCTGCCTCCCCCTGGCGGGCTAATCGGACCCGCCGGAGCGCGTGCGGTCGGGCACCCCGGCATCCGCGGGGTCGCCACCGGTGCCGCCGTCGGTGGCCGGATTGGGCACGCCGCCCGGCAGGCTGCCGCCGTCGAGCACGCTATCGTCGACGGGCGGCGGCGAGGCCGGGGCAAGCAGAGCCAGTTCGATCACGCGGATGCCCTCCTGGGCCAGGTAATCGCAGTAGGCCAGGAACGAGCGGCGGGTGTGCAGAGTGGCGCCCGCCTTCTCGACCACCTCGGGCACCATGGCCGCTTTGTCGCGCAGCGTGTTGACGACGGTGGTGCGCACATCACGGTCGAGCTGGTCATGCAGGACTGGGTCCATCTCGCCCCAGCGCCAGTTCAGCGCGTTGCCGGGGGTCGCGGCATCCGATCCGCCACTCCCGACGATGGGCTGGTTGCCGGCGCTGGTGTCCTCGCGCGGCACAAAGGCCTCGGCGGCGAAGGGCTGCACGGCGGCCACCGCCGCGCTCGACGCGGCGGCCAGTTGGGCCGGGGGCAGCGCGTGGCCGCCGCCCGCCTGCTGCCCGGCGGCGCGTACCGTGGAGAGATCGTGCAGCGAGGCGCGCACCGCGGCCACGGCCATGCCGCGCGTTTCCGGCGACCCGGCCAGATGGTCGTCTCCGACGGCGTGCCAGTGGTACCCGCCCGGCGCGGCCTGCCCCTGCGCATCGACGTTGGACACGACATCCAATCCCGCGTTGTCGTGGTTGTGCAGGGCCAGGGAGACGAGGTCGCCGATGGAGAAGCCGGCGATGGCGCTGCCGCCCAGTTCGTTAATCTTGCTGTACAGCGAGTTCTCGACCATAAAATTGGGCAGATACCAGGGGATCTCGCCGCGCTGGTCGAGATCGCCGGTGATCCAGTGGGCGGTGAAGGAGACGAAGCTGCCCACCGAGTTCGGGTAATGCTCGGTGTACCACTGCTTGATGTCGGCGCGGGGCGTGCGCACGTGCCCGGCGGAGAACATATCGGTCAGGTAGTGGTTGCTGAACGCCTCGGTCGCCAGGGCCTCGGCCCATTTGGCGCCGTCGCCCGTGGCCCCGGCCAGGAACGCCGCCGCCAGGGCTTCCTGATGCACACGCTCGTACTCGTTGCGTGCCGTGCCGCCCGCGCTGAAGTGCGAGATGTTGCCGGCGGCCAGCCGGTAGTAGCGGTCGCGCCCCGCGGCTTTCACGCTCTCGTCCACCGCAGGCTCGGCGCCGATGTGCAAGGCCCACCAGCGCGCCCAGCGCAGTTGGGCCTGGCCGCCGGGCGTCGCGGCCAGGGTGCGCACCTCGCCGATACTCTGAAAGTAGTCGCCGGCCAGGGCCACCATCTCGCCGTAGGTCAGGTGAGTGCCTTCGCCGATGTCGATGTCGAGCGTGGCATCGCCGGAACCTTCCGCGCCAAGCTGGCGATGTTCCTCGCTGCCGAAGCGCTGGACCGGGAGTCCTCCGGCGGCGGGGCTGGGCGCGGGCTGCCGCTGGACGGCGCCGCCACCGCGGGCGGTGCTTGCCGGCGCGGCGTGGCCCGCCGTATCGGCTGCCTGCGCGCTCGCGGCCACGCTATCCGCCGCGCGGGCGGCGGCCTGCTCGAAAGTGTCGCCCGGATCGCTGATCGCCAGTCCGCCGGGCGTGAGGGTGCCGGCCACGGGGCCCGCCGCCTGCTGCACGGTGTGCGCGGCCTCGTGGGCCAGCAGGTGTAGCCCTACCGAGGAGTCCGGGTTGTAGGCACCGGAGCGGAAGAAGATGTCCTGCCCGCTGGTGAAGGCCACCGCATCGACGGCGCGGGCCAGGTGATCGGCCTCGCTATCCGTATGCACCTGCACGCCCGACAGGTCGGCGTCCAGGCCCGTCTCCAGCCGCCGTTGCACATGACCCGCCAGGCGGCTGCCGCTGCCGGCGGCGGCGCCGATGCGCCCGGCCACATCGGCGCCGGGCCGGGGCGGGGCACTCGTGGCGGCGCGCTGGATGAACCGCTGCACGGCGCGGTTGCCGGCTGTTTGCTGGAGGCGCTGCAAAGCGGCGCTGCGGGCAGGTGCGCTGCCCCGCCCGGTTGCACGGGCCGCCGCGGGCAGCGTCGCCGCGTACGGGGCGGGAGTCTGCGCGGCGCCGGCGGACGCGTGCGCTGCCGCGGCATCGTCCGGCTGGCGGGCGGCATGGTGGCCCTCGTCGGGCTGCGGCGACCGGTCGTAATGGCGGGCCATACGCTGTCCTCCCTGAAATCGGCGCCAGGCGCTACGCTAACCGGCTGTGCCCGCCGGAGCGGCGGCGACCGTGGCGGCGTCGGGCAGATCGCCGGGGAAAAAGCCGTCGGCCACCGCCAGGATCGCGTCGAGCACCGGCGCCCACGGCGCCAGGGCGGCGCTGCCGCTCACCAGCGGGCTGACCCCGCGCAGGTAGCACTCGCCCCAGGCCGTGTTGAGCGCCTGCCAGGCCGCCGGGTCCAGCCCGGCGCGGATGGGCACGAGGCGGGCGTAATAGTTCATGAGGTAAGTGAAGTAGGCCGGGACCGAGATGTGCGCGGGATGCGCCGCGTGCAGCACATGATAGTTCCAGCGGGCCACGGCCAACTCATAAATGTCGAATTCGACGTGCATCTGCAACAGGCGTTCGCGCCAGACCGGGCGCTGCAAGACCCCGTCGCGCCAGGCATCGGGCGCGCAGAGCACATCTTCGCGGCGCGCGACCGCACCTTCGACCATCCAGGCCGGGTAGGTCTGGCAGACGAACGGGCGCAGCCCATAGATCCCGCAACGCCCCACGCCGCTCGGCATCCCGACCCAGAAGACGCAGGGCTTCTCCTCGCTCGCGGCGGGCGCTTTGTCGAGCGCAATATCGTAGGTGTGCTCGGAGCGATCCAGCAAGAAGCCGCGCCGGTTGGGCGTCTGCTGCGGCACCGCGACCAGGAACTGCTCCGGGGCCAGGTGCAAGCCCTGGGCGATGACCCAGGCGTCGTAGCCGCTGACCGTCACGGTATAGTGGTGGCAGCAGCGTTTGGTGCAGGTGGCGCAGGGGCTGGTCATGCCGCCCCTCCCTCGCGCGCGGCATAGGCATCCAGCAGGTAGGCGCAGAACTCGCGATAGGTGCGTTCGCCCGCCTGCGCCGCTACTTGCTCGTTCCAGGCGGCTACGATGGCGCGATATTCCGCCGTCTCGGCCAGCAGTTGCCGCAGCCGCGCCGTCTCCTGCGTGCCGTCCAGGTCGACCACCGACCAGCGGCGGCAGGTGCAGGCGCCGTCCTGGCAGGCCAGCATCCCCTCGACCAGCATGGCGGGATAGACCTGGCAGGGCAGCGGGCGCAACCCGCCGAGGCCGCATTGGGCGTGCCCGTCGGCCAGGCGCCAGAGGAAGATGCAGGGCGCGCCGTTGGGGCCGGCCTCGCCGCGCTTGGCGAGCATCACCTGGTAGAACGGGCCGCCCGGCGCCAGTTGGAAGCCGTCCACCGCCCCGTCCTCGGCGTCGCAGTAGAGGGTAAAGTCCCACGGCTGGAGTTCCAGCGCCTGGGCGATGCGCCAGACATCGCGCCCGGTCAGGATCACTTTCGTGTTATGGCAGCAGGTTTTCTCCCGGCAGGCGAGCCAGAGCAGGTCCTTGGGCGCCAGGGCGGCATCAGGCATGGCCGGTGCTCCCGTCCTTGTGCGCGGCGATCCAGGCCGTCCACTGGTCGGCGGCGCGGTTGCGCTCGGCCTCCGGGGCTTTGGGATCGTAGCTGCCCAGGGCCTGCCAGAGCGCGTCCCAGGCGGCATCGTCGCCCAGCATGCGCGCGACGTTCTTGCGGATGATCCAGTACGCCTTGGTGCGGGTCAGCACGTAGGGCGCTTTCAGCAGGGGCGCCACAGCGGGCAACGCCGCCGGGCCGAAGCCCATCAGCGTGTAGGTCGAGAGCGAGTACTCCCCGTGGAGCACGTCGGTGAAGTCCTCGATGGTCTGGATCAGGGCATCCAGGGCCCGCGGGTCGCCGATTCTGGCGAGGGCCGTCGCGGCGCGGGCGCGCACCTTGTCGTCGCTGTCGTGGACAGCGGCGGCCAGGCTGTCGGCGGCCGCGGGGTCGGCAATCATGCCCAGGCCCTCGGCGGCCAGCGCGCGCACGCGGGCGTCGGGGCTGTGCAGCACCCCCAGCAGGGCGGGCGTCGCCGCCGGGCCCTGGGCCGCGAGATCGCCCAACGCCAGGGCGCGGGTGTCGCCGTCGTCGGAGTTCAGGCGGGCGATCAAATCGTCAATCGATGCAGCCATGCGTTACCTCCTCTACCGGCGCGATCAGGGGCCGGCGGGCGCGGGACCGGGCGCCGGGGCGGGCGGGACAATCGCCACGCGCTCGAACGTCAGGGTCACGTTGCGGTTGCCCCGGCGGTTCGCGTCGCGGTCCTGGTCGGTGGCGGCGTCCTGTGTGAAATCCTCGGTCGCGCCCTTCGTCGCGGTCGGATTGATGCGCGCCGCATCCACGCCCTTGGTCAGCAGCGCCTGGGCGACGGCCTCGGCGCGGTTGTGCGCCAGCCGCCGGTTGTAGCCAGGGTCGCCGCGATGGTCGGCAAAGCCGGTCGCGGTGAGCCGCACGTCGGCGTTGCGGGTCAGGTAGTCCAGGAAGGTGTCGATCTTGTCGATCTCGGTGGGCGCGAGCACGTCGCTGTCGAAGTCGAAGTAAAACGTCACCGGCTCGTGTGTGTAGAAGTCGCGGTGCTTGTCCATGGCTGCGTTAAAGGTGGCCGATTCGCCGTCGTGGACGGAGATCTTCTCGTTGACGACCTTGCCGGCCCGCAGGCCGAAGGCCCACTTGACCGCGCCGTAGGTGTGGATCACGTCGTCGCCGCGGGCCACCGTCTCGAAGCTGAAGTCGAGATTGCTGGCGGTGCTGTCGGTGCTGGGGAAGTCGTGCAGTTCGGCGTTCTTGATATCCGCCGGGTCTTCCGAGCGCTTGAAGCCGAAGACCGGGGTGCCGCCCGCGTAGTGCGGCGGCAGCGCCGAGCGTTCGGGCGCGTCCTTATTCGTATTGCCGAAGTCGTTGTGCAGCACGTCGGTGAAGAAGCCCTTTTCGACCCCGGTGAGCGCGTCGTCGGCGGTGCGCAGGCGCGGGGCGCGGGCGGTGGGCAGGGACGCGGGCTCGACGTTCGCGCCCCCGGCGTCGGTCAGCTTCACGATCTGGATCAGGCCGATTTTGTTGGAATAGGGCGCGGTCTTACTCGGAATAAACTTGATATCGCCTTCGAGCCCGCTGCGCCCGGTACCGCTGCCGGTGCCGGCGTCCTCGCGCGTGATCATGCCCACCTCGAAGCCACCGTCGGCGGTGGGGAAGCTGCCGGTGAGCGAGCGCTGCACGACGGTCGGGCCGCGGCTGCGCAGGCCGCCCAGGGCCGCGCTGGCCCGGTTGGGATCGGCCTGGCGCTGGACCGGCGCGGCGGAATCCGCGGCGGGCGCGGCGGCCTGGCTCATGCCGGCGATCATACTCGCCGCCGTCTGTTCCGCCGCCTGCTCGAAGCTGTCGCCCGGATCGCTGATCGCCAGCCCGCCGGCTGCCGGGGTGCCGGCCACGGGGCCCGCCGCCTGCTGCACAGTGTGAGTCGCCTCGTGGGCCAGCAAGTGCAGGCCGTCGGGCGTGCCGGGATTGTAGGCGCCGGAGCGGAAGAAGATATCGGCGCCGGTGGTGAAGGCCACCGCATCCACGGAGCGGGCCAGGTGGTCGGCCTCGCTGCCGGTGTGTACGCGCACGGCAGAGAGATCGGCGCCCAGCCCCGCCTCCAACTGGCGCTGGATGGTCGTATCCAGGCTGCTGCCGCCACCGGACGCGGCCTCGATGCGCTGGGCCAGGGTGGGATCGGCGGCGGGAGCGCCCGCCCCGGCGCTGCGCTGGATCGGCACGGGGGCGCCGCCGCGCACGGCGCGCTGGACGGCCCGGTTGCCGTGGGTCTGCTGCGCGCGCTGCATGACGGCGCTGCGGACCGGCGTATTGCCCCGCCCGCCCAGGCGCGGGTCGCCGACTAGACTACCGGGGTAGGTCGCCGGGGTTTCCGGGCCGGGCGCCTGGTCTGCCGCTGGGCCGGCTGGGGCGACTCCGGGCTTGCGGCGCTGGACGCGCCTGCGCTCCTCCGGCTCGTGGTCGTGGTCTTCCGACATGCCGTGTCCCCTTTCCGTACTGCGGACCCGCCAACCTGGGTGAAGACGGCTGATAGCTGCTTTTTAGGTGTCTATTAACTATAAAGCGCTACCGCCTTAGCGGTTACTACTTAGCCCCAGGTGGGGTGGAACGGGTGGGCGCGGCATCCGCCGGCCAACACACGGCGGAAGGTTGCGTGCCGGGCGCGGATCAGGCCACGCGCTCCAGGCGGCGGGCCAGGTGCGCGTACGGGCCGAAGTCGGTGGGGGCGATGAGCCGGCCGATCTTCTGGTGCTCGCGCCGGGTGGCGTGGACCAGGTGGGCCATGCTGATCGCCGTGCCCGCCTCCGCCGCCAGGAACGCGGCGTCGAGCACGATATTCTTGATGTTGCCGCCGCTCAGCTTGAACTGGCGGGCCAGGAAGGCCAGGTCGAGATCGGGCGCCTGCGGCGCCTCCGGCGGGAAGGTGCGGCGCCAGATCTCCAGCCGATCCGGCTCCTCGGGCATGGGGAATTCGACCGCCGCGCGCAGGCGGCGCAGAAACGCTTCGTCCAGGTTCTTGCGCAGGTTCGTCGCCAGGATGACGATGCCGTCATACTCCTCCATCCGTTGCAGCAGATAGCTGATCTCGATGTTGGCGTAGCGGTCGTGGCTGTCCTTGACCTCGCTGCGTTTGCCGAAGATCGAGTCGGCCTCGTCGAAGAAGAGGATGGCGTTGCTGGTGCGGCCCTCGCGGAAGATCTTCTCCAGGTTCTTCTCGGTCTCGCCGATGTACTTGCTGACGATGGTGGAGAGGTCGATCTTGTAGAGATCCAGGCCCAGGTCGGTCGCCAGCACCTCGGCGGCCATCGTCTTGCCGGTGCCGGGCTGCCCGGCGAAGAGCACGTTGACGCCCTTGCCCGCCGAGAGCTTGCGGTCGAAGCCCCATTCCTCGAAGACGACGGGGCCGTAGCGCACGGCGTTGCACATCTCGTGCAGTTGGGCCAGCCGGTCGGGCGGCAGCACCAGGTCGGCCCAGGTGTAGCGCGGGAGGATCTTGCGGGCCAGGGCGCCGAGGGTCTGGTTCGACTGGGCGCGCGCCGCCACGATCAGGTCGCGCATGGTGATGTGCGGTGCATCGCCGGCGTGCCCGTGGGCGCCGTGCCAGGCCGCCGCCTGCTGCGCGCTGTCCGCCGAGGCGGTGATCTGGTCGCCGGTCAGGCGGAAGGCGCTGCTGAGCAGGCCCAGGTCCACGTCGGGGGCCAGGGGCAGGCCGCCCTGCAACGCCTGTTCCCAGAGGCGCCGGCGGCGCTCGTTGGCGGGCGCGGGGAAGTCGAGATCGACGACGGGCCGCCCGCCGGGGATATGCAGCGGGGTCGTGGCCTCCAGGTCGAACAACGCCCAGCCGGCCCACCCGGCCAGCAGCGCGGCCAGCCCGGCGCCGGGCGCGGGATGGGTCTCATCGGGCCGGGCCAGCAGCGCATCGGCCCCGCCCCAGTAGACCAGGGCGTTTTGCAGCCGGGCCTCGCGCAGGCTGCGATAGATGGCGCGGGATGGATCGCCGGCGGCGGCCAGCAGCGCGGGCGTATCGATCAGCAGCAGCGGGCGGCCCAGGCGGGCGGCCAGGGTCTGCGCCGCCGCGCGCTTGCCCTGGGCTTCGGGGCCGCGCATCCAGACGACGAGGCCGCCCCCCGCCTGGGCCGCGCCGCCGTCCAGGCGGGCCAGCCGGTCGAGGCGCTCCTGCTGCTCTTGCGGCAGCGCGCTGCTTCCGGCCAGGGTCGCGCCCGGCGGCAGGAGCGTGACCGCGCGGCCCAGCGCCGGGTCGGGCCGGTCCGCGCCGAGCAGGTAGGCGGCGATGCGGGCGTCGAGGACCAGCG
>CBJNAR010000066.1:0-9497 GCA_966434075.1 uncultured bacterium | reverse complement strand
GCAGTCTGCCCCACCCGTATTGTCATTCTGAGCGCAGCGAAGAATCTCGTCGCGTGCGGGTAAAAGCAGTCTGCCCCACCCGTATTGTCATTCTGAGCGCAGCGAAGAATCTCGTCGCGTGCGGGTAAAAGCAGTCTGCCCCACCCGTATTGTCATTCTGAGCGCAGCGAAGAATCTCGTCGCGTTCGGGTAAAAGACGAGACTCTTCGCTCCGCTCAGAGTGACAAAGACCTTGCGACAGAGTACTGAGCAAGCGCGGCCTGCGAAACCGGGACTACCGGCCCGGATATTCGGGACTTCCATTTAGGGAGGGTTTCTGGTACAATGAACCTGATCCAACGTCAATTATGGTAACTTGCCGGGATTCTGCCCCGGCAGGACGCACAGAAATGTGAGGCTAAGTGGCGAAATTCTACTACGGCGGGCAGGCGGTGCTCGAAGGCGTGATGATGCGCGGGCGCAAGCATATGGCCGTCGCCGTCCGCCGCCCCGACGGCGAAATCGTCACCTATGACGAGCCGCTGGCGCAAAACCTGACCAAATACAGCAACTGGCCGCTGTTGCGCGGCGTGATGTTGCTCTGGGAGAGCATGGCGCTGGGCATGCGCAGTCTGCGCTTCTCGGCGGCGGTGGCCGCGGAAGCCGAGGAGAAGGCCGCCGCGGGCGCGCAGACCACCCCGGCCCCGGCGGACAACGACCCCAGCCGCTACATGAGCGGCCAGGACAGCGGCATCGGCGGCGCCATGGCCGTCTCGCTGCTGTTTGCCGTCGCCCTGTTCTTCGTCGCGCCGCTGCTGCTGGTCGGCTGGGCCGACCGCTTTATCGGCGACGCCTGGGCCAGCAACCTGATCGAAGGCGCGATTCGCCTGGCCTTCCTGCTCGGCTACATGGTGCTGATCGGGCGCGTGCCCGAGATCCGCCGCGTCTTCGGCTATCACGGCGCCGAGCATAAGACGATCAACGCCTACGAGGCCGGGGTACCGCTCACGCCGAAGGATGTGCAACGCTGCACGGTCATCAACCCGCGCTGCGGCACCACGTTCCTGCTGATCGTCGTGGTCCTGTCGATCATCTTCTTTGTGCTGCTGGGCCGGCCGCCGTTCGCGTTGCGGCTGCTGTCGCGCATCGTGCTCGTGCCCATCGTCGCCGCCGTGGCCTATGAACTGATCCGCTGGGCCGCGGGGCACTATCAGAACCGCCTGGTGCGCACCCTCATGGCGCCGGGCCTGGCCCTCCAGGGGCTCACCACCCGGCCCCCGGACGAGAGTATGCTCGAAGTCGGCATCGCGGCCCTCAAGCGGGTGCTGGTGATCGACGGCGTGCTGGCTGCGGAGGCACCCCAGGAGACCCGGACGGCCGCCGGGCGCGACGTGGTGGCCGAGCCGGCGCCGGGCGCATAGACTCGCCGCGTTGACCCTCGCGGATGATCCGGTTATAATAGCAAGCAGCATGGCCCCAGGCATAAGCTGGGCCTGCGGAGAGGTGCGAACCTCATGGCGCTCGTCGGCAATCTGAGAGACTTCGGCCTGTCCGACTTCCTCTATCTCGTGGATCGGGGATATAAGACGGGGATGCTTGTCTTGCAGCGTCCCGGCGACCAGGCGCGCCTGTTTTTCCAGAACGGCAAACTGGTCTACGCGATTCAGAACGCGAGCGAGGATCGGCTGGGCGACCTGCTGCTGCGCGCCGGCAAAATCACGCCGGAGCAGCGCGACTATGCCCTGCATTTGCAGCAGACGGTGGCCACCAACAAGCCGTTCGGCCTGATCCTGGTGGAACTTGGCTATATTACCAGGGAAGGCATTATCCGCACGGTGCGCAGCCAGATCGAAGAAACGGTCTACCGGCTCTTCTCCTGGACGGAGGGCGATTTCCGGTTCGAGCCGGATGTCAAGCCGCCCCGCGAGAGCGTGACCATTCCGCTCAGCATCGAGAACGTGATCATGGAGGGCGTGCGGCGCATCGACGAGTGGTCGCGGATACGGGACCGCATCCCGACGCTCGACGTGATCGTGCGCTTCGCCGACCAGCCGACGGAGCGGGCCAAGGGCGTGAACCTGACGCCCGACGAGTGGCGGGTGTTCGCTCGTATCAACGGGGCCGACAACATCGCCGCCATCGCCCGGCTGACCCAACTGAGCGAGTTCGACGTGTGACGCATTATCTATGGCTTTATCCAGGCTGGCCTGGTCGAAGTGGCGCGACCGCAGGTCATGGTCGCGCCCGAGGTCCAGGCGCGCGCGCGGGCGCTGGTCGAGGACACACTAGGCGACGGCACGATGCCGGTCGACGCGGCGACGCTGGCGAACCTGCCCCCGCTGTCTGCCCCTAAAGGGGCATCTTTAGAGGCCACGCCCGCGCACCCGGCCCCCGTGCCGGTCGCCGTGGGGCCGCAGCAAGCGCAGGCGCCCGCCGTCCAGAACACGGTTAACGTCAAGCGAGGGGTCATCTTCCGGATCATCGAACGGATCCGGCGCATCTAACTCAGAAGCGCCCGGCGCGACTTTACAACAGCGGAGGATAGACCGGTGCATACGGTCAAAATGGTCATCACCGGGGCGGTGAACTCGGGCAAGAGCCAGTTCATCCGCACGATCAGCGAAATCGAAGTGGTATCAACGGAACGGAAGGCAACCGACGAGGAGACACGCCGTTTAAAAAAAGAGACGACCGTGGCGATGGACTTCGGGCGGATCGCCGTCGCCGAGGACATCGTGCTGCACCTGTTCGGGACGCCGGGGCAAAAGCGCTTCGACTTCATGTGGGAGATTCTCTCGGAAGGGATGCTGGGCCTGGTTGTGCTGGTGGACAGCACCCGCCCCGATACCTTCCGCGAAACGCTGCGCATCATCGACTTCTTCAACTCCTACCGGCCGATGCCCTTCGTGGTCGCGGCGAACAAGCAAGACGAGGATAACGCCTGGAAGCCGGACGAAGTGCGCCTGGCTTTACGCTTACCGCGCGAGGTGAAGGTGCTCCCGTTAGTGGCGAAAGATCGGGAGCAGGTCAAGAACGTGCTGCTGGAACTGCTCTACACGATCCTGGCGGTCGCCGAAGAGTAGCCCCGGCACCGGACGGCCCGGCGCGCGGGTCGAGACACAGACATCTCATACCTTCCCAAATGGAGGAGGAACATGGCGACACGGACAGAAGAAATGGTGGCGCGGCTGCGCAATCTGGCGGCCAGCACGGCGGACATCGAAGCGTCGGCGGTGGTGAGCGTTGACGGCCTGATCATGGCTTCCGCCCTCCCGCGCGACGTGGAAGAAGACCGCGTCTCCGCCATGAGCGCCGCCATGCTCTCGCTGGGCGAGCGCATTGCCATCGAGCTGGGCCGCGGCACCCTGGACCAGGTGTTTATCCGCGGCGAGCAAGGCTATGTGCTGCTCATGTCGGTCGGCACCGAAGCCGTGCTGACGGCGCTGGCGCGCAAAGAGGCCAAACTGGGCCTGGTGCTGCTCGACATGCGCCGCACCGCCGCCGAGTTGAGCCGGCTCATCTAGGGACCGCGTTCCGGGACGCGGGCACGGTTCCTGCCACGCGAACAGAGGATAGGAACCGTGCAGACGGCCGGCCGCCACCGGCACGGGCGCTGCGCAGCCGGGCCTACCGTGCCCGGCTTCGTCGTGTCTGCGCTCGGTCAGATTAGTATTAGCAACGTAATGGCGCACAGGGTGCGCCCTGGTTAGAGAGGATCGCATGGCGAAGAAGGTCATTGTCGCCATGAGCGGCGGGGTCGATAGCTCGCTCACCGCCGCCCTGTTGCAGGACCGCGGTTATGAGGTGATCGGCGTGCATATGCGCCTCCACGCGCTGCACGCCGAGACGGGCACGCCCGAGGGGCGGGGCCGGCTCAACCATGGCTGCTGCTCGCTCGAAGATGTCGATGATGCGCGCATGGTGGCCTATGAGCTAGGCATCCCCTTCTATGTGCTGAACTTCGAGCCCGAGTTCCGCAAGCATATCATCAACAACTTCGTCCAGGAGTACAGCCGCGGGCGCACACCCTATCCATGCCTGAATTGTAACCGTTATGTCAAGTTCGACGCCCTGCTGGAGCGCGCCGAGGCCCTGGGCGCCGACTACCTGGCGACCGGCCACTACGCGCGAATCGTGCAGGATGCCGCCGGGCAGTACCACCTGCGCCGAGCGGCAGACCGAGCCAAGGACCAGGCCTATGTGCTCTACCACCTGAACCAGGACGCGCTCTCGCGCCTGCTGCTGCCGCTGGGCGACTTCGACAAGCCGACGGTGCGCCGCCTGGCCGCCGCGAAGAACCTGGTGGTGGCCGACAAGCCCGACAGCCAGGAGATCTGCTTCATCCCCGACAACAACTACCGCAACTTCCTGGAGAAGGTGCAGCCGGGCATGGCCCAGCCGGGGCCGATGGTCAACACGCGCGGCGAGGTGGTGGGCCGGCACACGGGCCTGCCCCACTACACCGTAGGCCAGCGCAAGGGGCTGGGCGCGCTCGGCGCCGAGCCGCACTTCGTGCTGCGCATCGACCCCGGCAGCAACACGTTGCTGGTGGGCACCGCCGCCGAACTCGCGTCGTACAGCCTCACCGCCGACGACGTGCATTTCATCGCCGGGACGCGCCCGAGCACGCCGTTCCCCGCCCTGGTCAAGATCCGCTATCGCGCGCCGGAGACGCCGGCCCTCGTGACCCCGCTGGATGACGGGCGGGTGCGCGTCGATTTCGACACCCCGCAGCGGGCCGTGACCCCCGGCCAGGCAGTGGTGTTCTACACCGACGACGAGGTGCTGGGCGGGGGCACCATCGAGAACCCGGCGGTGGCGGCGCCGGGCGCCCCCGCCGCCACCGCCGCCGCATGACGCTCTCGCCTACCGTGCTAGTGTTCCTGGGCTTCGGCACGGCCTATGCGTTGTTGTTCCACCTCTGGCGCGGGCGTAACATACAACAGTTAATTCTGTTTTGGTTAGTGAGCATCCTGGGATTTGGCCTGGGGTTCGGTCTGGCCGGCCTGCTGAACGTCCACCTGCTGTTGCTGGGGGGCGTTCCGGTGGTCGAGGCCTCCATCGGCGCGCTGCTGTTGTTGATCGCGGCGCAACGCCTCGTGGCCTGACCGCGGCATCGATCCTGGGGTGGGCACCTGAGATGCCCCACTCAATTCCGCACCGAGGAGACCGCAGTACATGAGGAATGTCTTTATCGGCATCGCCGCTGTCCTGGTTGTGATTGCCGCGATTGCCCCCTTGCTGATCGCTTTCTTCATCCCGGATTGGATTCCGGGGATGCAAGCGGTCGCGGTGGCCTATGTCTCGGCGTTCGCCTGTGTCGGCGCCATCCTGTTCATCGTGCTGGTCGGCTTGCTGGCCCTGATCGCCTTCCAGCTCAAGAACAACGTCGTGCCGCTGCTGGAGAAGGCCACGGACACCATGCACACCGTCCAAGGCACGACCACCTTCGTCAGCGAAAGCGTGGTCCAGCCGATCATTAAGACCGCGGGCGCGGTCGCCGGGGCGCGGGCCATGGTGCAGACGCTGATGCGGCGCCAGGGCGGCACCGACACCACCGGGAACGGGCGATGAGCACGCCGCGCAAGTCCGCCGATGCCAGCTTCGCCATGGGGCTGGTGCTGGGGTTACTGGTCGGCGCGGGGGTGGTCATCGTCCTCTCGCCGCAGTTCCGCACCCAGGCCAACCGGGTGGCCCGCGAGTTAGGGCTGAGCACGGGCGCCGATGGGCGCGTCATGGCGGAGCACGGGCGCGACACCCTGCTCAAGGAAGTCGCGCCGCCGCCCAACCCGCTCAGCACCACCGCCGAGGCCTGAGACCACACGGGACGCAAAACGCCGGGGTAGCATCAGCCGCCCCGGCGTTTCTGTGTGCGCTATCGCAGCTGGCTAGACGATGTCGCCGCCCCCGCTGCGATCCTCGTCGGCGATCTTGCCGCGCGTACCTGCATCCTCGTCGGCGATCTTGCCGCGGGTGCCGGCTTGCTCGTCGGCACTCGGACCAAACGTAGCCGACTCGGTTTGCGCCTGCGCCGTGTGTGGCGCCTTGTCGTCGTGGCCGAAAATGCGGTCATGGATGCCGCGTTGCAGGCCGCCGATGGCCTCGCTGATCGGGTCGCTCGGCCCATGGTGCTCCGGAGCGGGCGCCGGCGCCGGCGCGGGGGCCTGCGCCTGGGCCGGCTCCTCATGGTGCTGGCCGGTCAACCGATCATGGATGCCGCGTTGCAAGCCGCCGATGGCCTCACTGATGGGATCGCTCGGCCCATGATGCTCCGGCGCGGGCGCCGGAGCGGGGGCCGGCGCGGCGGCAGGCGGCGTCGAAGGCCCAGCCCAGACGGGTGGCTGGGCGGGCGCCTCGGCCGGGGCCTGGGCGGTCGTTCCGCTGGCGCCGGCCGCGACGCCGGTGTCGTGGCGCGGCTGATGGGTGGCCGCCCATTCGTCGGGGTTGTCGCCGAACGGCCCGGCGGACCCGCCGTACGACGGTGCACTATCGGCGGTGCTGACGGACGCCGCCGCCATATCCGAGCCGTCGCCGCCGTTCTCAATCGAATCGATGGCCCGCGTATAGGCATCGCGCGCCGACGGGTCGTCGGTTTGCGTCCGCAGCATCCGCAGATACGCTAACGCCCCGCCGCGGTCCCCGGCGTTAAGCCGGCGCTGATATTCAGCGCGAACACTGTCGTCCATATGTTACTCCTCCACTTGCCTGGCGAAAATCAGCCGGCCGCCATAGCTGAGTCCGGCCTGATCTACCGAGCAAGAAAAGAGCCAAGCGTTGGACGGGGCGGGCACGGCGGCTTGGGGACTGTAGCCGACCAGTGAATGTGTTTATGTAGGGGCGGACCCGCGGGTCCGCCCTGCTGCCAACGCTGTAGGGGCCGGTTGCAAACCGGCCCGCGGCCATTACGGCGCCAGGCTCGCCGGCGCGTCGCCCAGCGGCAGCACCACGTAGAAGCAGGCACCCTGCCCGGCGACGGACTCGGCCCAGATGCGCCCGCCGTGCAGGCGCACGATCTCGCGGCTGATGTAGAGCCCGAGGCCATGCCCGCCGCCGATCTGCTCGCCCCGCCCGCGGTAGGCGCGATCGAACACGCGCGGCAGGTCTTCGGGCGCAATGCCCATGCCGGCGTCGCAGACGCTGATCTGCGCGGCGCCTTCGACGACCCCCGCCATGACCTGGATCGGCCCGCCTTGTGGCGAGTAGCGGATGGCATTCGACAGCAGGTTCTGCACCACCTCGGCCAGGCGCAAGGAGTCGCCCCAGACGGGCAGTTCCGCGGGCGCGTCCAGGCTGATCGCGTGCCGGCTGGAGGTGACGCGCGCCGCCTCGATCTCGTCGTGCAGCAGCGCCACCAAATCCAGGGTCCGGCGCTGGATGCTGAAGGTCCCCGCGGCCATGCGCGTCACATCGAGCATGTCGTTCATCATGCGATCCAACTGGTCGGCGCGTTCGTTGATCAGCCTCAGCGCCCGCTCCAGATAGGCGACATCGCCGGTGTGCAGACGCCGGCTCGCCAGTTGCGCGTAGCCCTTGATCGCGGCCAGCGGATTGCGGACATCATGGGCCAGCAAGTCCAGATGGTTATCGCGCTCCAGCCGGGCCAACCTTTCGGCTTCGAGCCGGCTCAAGTCCTCGGTCAACTCCAGGTGCTGCAAGGCGAGGCTTAAGCGCCGGGCGATCAGGTCATGCACGGCCAGGTCGCTCTCGTTGAAGGCGTCGGGCTGGGCACTGGTCGAGGCCAGGATCGCCCGGCGCTCCCCGCCCACCGCGACCGGACTACACATGAGCGTGCGGATGCCGAGTTGCTCGATGAACGGCCGGTAGACGCGCGCATCGTGCAACGAGTCGGGCACCAGCACCGATTCCCCGGTCTGGTACACATCGGCCAGCAGGCTCGCCGCCGGGGCCGGAACAATATCGAGGCCCAGTTCCCGTTGCTTGTGCCCCAGCGGCGTCTGGCTGACCCCCAGCGACACGAATGCGTTGCGCTCCGGGTCGAGGAAGATGATATCGACCTTCTCGCTGCCCATCACCTCGGCCACGCGCGAGGCAACCGGGGTTAGCGCGGCCTGGAGATCGGACTCGAAATCGACGTTCGACACATAGCGCAGCAGATCGACCAGGCGGGTCTGGCGGGCTTCCCGCGCCGTGCTGCGGCTGGTTTCGATCGCCAGGCTCGCCAGGTCGGCAAGCACCAGCAACAGCACCAGGGTCTCGGCGAAATCGGTGGGGGCCACCGTGGCGGCGCTCAACACGCCCAGGACCTTGCCGCGCGCCTGCAAGGGCAGCGCGATAATCGCGGCTATGGGGGCGGATCGCTGGGGCAAGGTGCGAAACCGCGGGTCATGCAGCGGGTCGGCCATGATCAACGGCCGGCGCCGGGCGGCGACCTGGCCCTCGATGCTCTCACCCACGGGAACGCGGATCTCATGGGCCGGGCCGGTCAGGCCCCGTTGAGCGGCTCCCACCAGCAGATCGCCCTCGCGCAGCAGGATAAACGTTTCCGCCGCGTCCAGCAGCCACTGCGCCCGGTCCACCACCAGGTCGAGGATCTCCGCCAGCGGGCGGCCCGCATCGATGGCATCGGTGATTGTTTCCAGATCCAGGTCGCCATCCATTGTCGAGAAGGCCGCCATGGAAGGCAACGGGTATGCCGATCGCCCCGCACTGGACGGGTGATCGCTGGATTCAGAAAGCGGAGACATAGGAGGTCCTTGGCTGAAACGCAGGGAAAGTCGACCTGATTGCAATCGACGGCAGCAGATGGCGGCATGCTACTCCAGAATACCACCATAGTATAAGGATTGGTTACAGCGGATGTCAAGCGCGGGCCGCGCACCGGGCACAGCCCATACCGGCCCGCGCCGGCCCGCGGGGGCGCGGATCTTGCGGGCGGGGAACGGCGCCGTCGCGCCCCCGGCACCCGGCCCGGATGATCACCTACCACACCGAGCTCATGAGGATAAGGACCCCACGCATATGACCGAGCACACCAGCGGGCAAGCGTTACAGGACATTTGGCCGGAGGCCACCTGCTACGGCTGCGGACCCGCGAATCCCTATGGCCTGCACATCAAGAGTTACTGGGACAGCGACGGCGAAACCGTCTTCTGCCGCTTCCAGCCCGATCTCAAATACAACGCCGGCTTCCCCAACGTCATGTACGGCGGGCTGGTGGCCTCGCTGATCGATTGCCACTCGATCTGGACGGCCATTGCCGCCGCGTATAAAGCCGAAGGCCGCCCGCACGGCTCCGCGCCCAGCATCAGCTATGTCACCGGGTCGCTACAGGTGCGCTACCTGCACCCCACCCCGCTGGACCAGGAGATCGTCCTGCGGGCGCACGTCACCGAGGTGCAGGGGCGCAAGACCCACGTCGCCTGCACGGTGCGGGCGGGCGACCGCGTCACCGCCGAGGGCACGGTGGTCGCCGTGCGCATCGACGACGACAAAGCCCGCGGCGTGGCTGCCGCCCGCGCCCCGCAGCAAGCCAGCGACGAACCCCGTCAGTAGCCGGA
>CBJNAR010000065.1:0-9549 GCA_966434075.1 uncultured bacterium | reverse complement strand
CGAGCAGGGTCACGCCGGGCGCTGCCGGGTCCGCCCCCGCGCACACCGCGGCCGCGGCGTCCAGCGTCCAGTTCCCGGCCAGCACGGCAAGCCGTCGAAACACCGCCTGCTCGGCTGCCGGAAGTAGATCGTAACTCCAATCGAGCGCTGCTTTGAGCGTTTGCTGCCGGGTGGGCGCCAGCCGGCTCGTGCCCCGCAGCAGCCCAAAGCAGTCGTCCAGCCGCCCGGCGATCTGTCCCACGGACAGCACAGGAACCCGCGCCGCGGCCAGCTCCAGCGCCAGGGGGATGCCCGCCAGCAAGGAGCAGATCTGTACGACCGCCCGTGCGTTCTCGGGCGCGAGGTGGAAGTGCGGCTGGACAGCGCCGGCCCGCTCGACGAAAAGCTGAACCGCGGGATAGCGTGCCACCTCATCCAGGGCGAGGCTTTGATCGGGGTCGGGGGCGGCCAGCGGCAGCACGCGGCGTTGCCGCTCCCCGGCGATCTGGAGCGGCTCGCGGCTGGTCGCCAGGATATGCAGCTTGGGACATACGGAGAGCAGCTGGTCCGCCAGCCCCGCGCAGGCATCGATCAGGTGTTCGCAGTTGTCGAGCACCAGCAGCAGGGCACGCGGCTGCAGCGAATCGATCAGCCGATGCTCGATCCCACTGCTCGGCGCCTCACGGATGCCGAGGCCGGCGGCGACCACTCGGGGCACCAGCAGGGGGTCGGCGATAGGCGCGAGATCGATCAGCCAAACGCCATCCGAGAAGGCGTCCCGCACGGCGGCCACCACCTGCAGGGCAAGCCGGGTCTTGCCGCAGCCGCCCACGCCGGTGAGGGTCACCAGCCGCTCCGGACGGTGCAGCAGGAGATCGCGCGTTTCCGCCACGTCCTGGTCGCGGCCGATCAGCGGTGTCCGGGGGGCCGGCAAATTATGGACAGGTTGGCTGATCATGCCGGTTATGCCTCGCATCCTCGCGCCAGCGCTTCATGCCGCGGCACGCTGTGTCATCCCGCTACGGTTGGGCTGGGAACGCAGGTGGTGCTGCGACGTTGAAGGCTGCTAACCGCGAACGGCTCTAACCGGGCGACTTCAACCAGGTGGATATACTCCACCATTTATAAGCTTAGCCACCGTTGGTGAAAGAAGGGGTGTACGGAGGTAAACGCCAGGTGAAAACGCGATGGAGATCGCGTAGCTCCGACACTACCCTGTCCATCCTGCGGGCGACGGGGCGCCCCCTATGCGCGCGGGGGCCTGGTATTCGCGCCGGCCGGCGCGCCGCGCCCATTTCGGCCATATACCTATAGCCACCCGGTCCTGCCCCGACGGCGAAAATATAGGGCGGGCCTATAACGTCGTGCGATGGCAGGCTCAAGCGCAGGCGCTATGATGGCGACGATAACCCAGCCCGGCACGACGATGGTGGATCGGAGGTTGGCGGCGCGGATGCCTGCAACCGGCGCGCGAACGGCTCAATTTGAGGAGGTGGTTAGCATGAAGGGCGGCACGAACAACAGCGGAATCCTGGTTTTTCTGCTGATCGCCGGCGGCGGCGCGTGGGCTATCTGGGGCGTTGCGTCAATGTTCGGCGCGTTCAACACCGGCTCGACCGGCCAGATTCTGGTCGTTCTCGGCGCCTGCACCCCGGCCGTCGCCACAGTCGTCGTGCGTCGCTGGGTCACCCGCGAGGGCTTTGCCGACGCCGGTCTCCACTTCTCGCTGCGGCGCGCCTGGCCCTACTATCTGTTCGGCTGGCTCTCTCCCCTATTCGTGGTCGGGGCCATCGCGGTGCTGGCCACCCTGCTGCGGATCCGACCGATCCAAGCAGAGTTGCCGCCGTTGTTCGTCGTGACCGCCGTCGGCGGCGCACTCGTCAGCGCCCCGGTTTTCCTGGGCGAAGAGTTCGGCTGGCGCGGCTATCTGCAGTTGCGCGTGTTCCCTGGTCGTCCGCTGCTGGCCGCGTGCTGCACCGGACTGATCTGGGGGATCTTTCACTACCCGGTCATCCTGGCCGGCTTCGAAGGTTACGAGAACCGGTACCTGGGGCTGGTCATCTTTCCGGTTTTCACCGTCCTCAACTCGATCATCTTCGGCTGGCTGCGCGTGCAGACGGGGAGCGTCTGGCCAACCTGCTTGGCCCACGCAGCAAGTAACGCCATTGGCGGTACATTGACTTCCTACCTCTTTCTCGGCAGCGGCGCCTTTCTGCTCACGAGCTACGCCGGAGTCCTGGGTTGGCTGCCCCTTGGGCTCATCTGCACGTGGATCGTGGTGAGCGGACGGCTCACCACGGAGCGCGCCGGTTGGCGCACCGCCGTGGGCAATGTCTACCCCGAGCCGTCGTTCACGCCGCACATCCGGGAATGAGTGACCGCGAGTGCTGCTGTACCAGCATCGCCGGTTGGCTCCCGTGATAAGGGGCCTCTCCTCTTGCGCCCCACTACGCCGGCGGATACTTGGGCAGGGAAGGCGGTTGGATAGCCATAACTTCTCTTGCTCCTCCTACAGCTGATCGGGCAGCGCTATATACTTCCCCTCGCGCCGTGCGCGAAAGATATAGCGCCCGCCTATAACGTTGTGCGATGCCGGATGCACGAGCTGCGGATATCATCCCCTAGGGAAGCAAACTACGAGGAAAGCCTGCGGTCCCCGGTCCGACCGGTTCGGCGCTGAGGCTGTTGCCAGGGTGAGGATGCGGGTTTCGCCCGCTCGGGCATTATTGTGCTTACACGGCAGCGCGCCTGAATGGCATGACGCGGAAGGTCTGGAGGTAAGGCATTGAACGAGACGTTTGATCCCCTGACATTGGCCGAGGATTTGTGCGAGGTGCACCGCATGTACGAGCGCTTTTTTGCCACCCTGGATGCAACCGGTTGGGACACGCCGGTGAAGGGGGGCACACGCGAATGGACGTTGCACGAGACGGTGGCGCACCTGTGCGCTCTGAACGGCGCCGGGCTGGCGAGCATCCTGCACACCCTGCGCGGCGAATCCTACACGTTCACCGGTCTGGATAGCCGCTACAAGTTTACCGCCTACAACCGCAAGGGCATCGACGACCATCTGGCCCTACCCCGGAAAGCGCTGTTTGCTGAACTTTTCAGCATACTCGACACCGCCGCCGGCCTCGCTCGGACCCTGCAACCCGGTCAGGCCGGCGTGACCATCCAGATGCCGATCTACAACCGCCCCGTGCGGATCGTCGAGGCGCTCAGCATCATCATGATCCATACCGGCCTGTTTCACACGGCGCAGGTGGCGGAACCGGTCCGCCAGGCGCCCCTCTGGATGCAGCTCACCCCCGCGATCCGCCATCGCGTGATCGGGCGGACCATGCGCGCCTTCAGTCTCCTCTACCGCCTCGATCTCGGCGGCGCGTTGCGGGCGACGCTCGTCTTTCGCGTCGATGGCCCCGGCGGGGGCGCCTGGTTCGTGCGCCTCTCCCCTGAATCTCCCGCGTCGGGCGAAGGCGGGGTGGCCCATCCTAATCTGGTGATCCACCTGCGCGACACCGCCGTGTTCTGCCGCATGCTGACCGGGCGCTTGAATCTGCCGCTCGCATTGCTGAGCGGGCAATTGCGATTGCGCGGCGATCTGCGCCTGTTCCTGCGGATGAACACGTTGTTCAGCGTGGATGCCCGCCCGCACGGTGCCGCCAGGGGAAAGCGATCCTATCTTCCCGAGCACCTGGTGGAGCCATCGTCCAAGTAACCGTTAGCCAGTTTACGTTTAGCGACTAAGCTTTATATCCCCCGCCGCCGCTGATTTTCTCAAGTTCCAGCGCCGGCGGGCTTCACCTTGTAGGAGGCACGCAGGGCGGCGCTCAGCGGACAGGCCGGCGGGGGCGCGACGGCTTAGCTTTTGTAGAAGGCAAACACACAGTGCGGGTCGCCAGTCGCCACGCAGGCGACTTCGGCCACGCGGACCCGGCGGCCCAGGAGCTGGCGGGCGACCTGGCCCATGAGCGCGGTCCCGCTGGTGCACACCGGCGCCCGCGCCCCGCGGATCTCGCTGCACACGGGGCAGTGCTCGTCCGTCAGCAGCCACGCCTCGGGCGTTTCCTGTAAGGTGGATTTGCCCCAGGCCTGGGCCAGTTGCCGGGTGAATACCTGCAAGAAGTCGGCGAGCCCGGCCGGCTGCGGCCCCTTGGCCAGCGCCTGGCGCAGTTCGGCTCCGGCATCAGAGGCCAGCAGTTGTTCAGCTATGGCGTTGCCGTAATTAGTGAAGAACAGCCGGGTGAGATCCTCGCCGAGCATGCGGTACACGGCGTTGAACAGGCGGCTGAGGTCGGCGGGGCGCGCCACGGGAGCCCAGGTGGCGGGCGGCGGCGTGGTCAGCCATTGTTGCCAGCCCGCCGCCGTGAGTAGCGCCTGGTATTGCGGCCCGCTGACTCGAGCGGCCGAGTCGAGCATCAGGCAGATCGTGTTGCCGGGGATGGAATAAGTGTCCATGCTACTTCCTTGTTGGCTCGACTCCACGAGTGAGGCGAACGGAGCACTACATTGGGTAAGCTACCCAGGTGAGCAGGCAGGCGACCGTCCGCAGAAGCCGCGGGCAGCAGAGAAACCGCGGAGCAGCACGCCGTTGGGCCGCTCGCGCGGCGGCAATACGGACGCCATAGTCAGTATAGCGCGCGCACCTGCGCGCCGGAATGGCCCACCGGTCCGCATCCGGGCCGCCAAAGGTCCCTGATGCGCGCCAGGGGGACCGGTACCGGGGCCGGATGGGCTGCCGGTTGGCACCGCGCCATCTCCGCCGGGGGCGGCACCGGGGCCAGGGGAGGGGCCGGCCCGGCTAGAGCATTTGGCGAAAATCGGCTATACTAGCATGTTGTGGGTGTGCGCTGCCCGATCCAACGCACGCTGGGCCGGCGGTTGACGCCGCGCCTATAATAAAGCGAACAGGGCATCCGTTTTCCGCGGACCCGCCCCCACCGCGGTACCGGCATTTCCGGTATCGCATCATTATGCGATAGAAGATGGAGGAGTACGCAAGTTCATGACAGAGTCGAAACCTACGGTATTGGTCACCGGCGGCGCCGGGTTCCTGGGCATTAACCTGATCCGCTATCTGGATGCCCGCGGCTTTGCGCTGGTGTCGCTGGATATCGCCGACTTCGATTATCCCGATATGCGGGATAAGATCAAGATCGTTAAGGGCGATATTCGCGATGCGGCCACGGTGGCGCGGGCGCTGGAGGGGGTGGATTTCGTCGTCCACACCGCCGCGGCGCTGCCGCTTTATTCCAAGGAAGACATCTACACCACCGACGTGGTGGGCACGCGCACGGTGATGGATGAATCGCTGCGCCACGGGGTGAAGCGCGCGGTGATGATCTCCTCGACGGCCGTCTACGGCATCCCCGACCACCACCCGCTCTACGAGAACGACCGGCTGGAGGGCGTCGGTCCCTACGGCCAGGCCAAGATCCAGGCCGAGATGGTCTGCCTGGAGTACCGGGCCAAGGGCCTCGTCGTGCCGATTATCCGGCCCAAGTCGTTCATCGGGCCGGAGCGCCTGGGCGTCTTCGCCCTGCTCTACGACTGGGCGCTCACCGGTCACGGCTTCCCGATGATCGGCAGCGGGCGCAACCGCTACCAGTTGCTCGACGTGGAAGACCTCTGCGAGGCCATCTACCTCTGCCTGACGCTGCCCGTCGAGGTCGCCAACGACACCTTCAACGTGGGCGCCAAGCGCTTCGGCACCATGCGCAGCGACTACCAGGCCGTGCTCGACGCCGCGGGCCACCGCAAGAAGATCGTGCCGCTGCCCGCCGAGCCGGCCATCTGGACGTTGCGCTTCCTGGAGGCGCTGCACCTGTCGCCGCTCTACAAGTGGGTCTACGAAACGGCCTCCAAGGACTCGTTCGTGTCGATCGAAAAGGCCGAGCGCGTGCTGGGCTGGCACCCGAAATACTCGAACAAGGATGCGCTGCTACGCAACTTCGAGTGGTACAAGGCTCACCTCGACCAGTTCGCCAACCAGTCGGGCGTGTCGCACCGCGTGCCCTGGAAGCAGGGTATCCTGAGCCTGGGCAAGCGCTTCTTCTAGGCCCGCGCGCTATCCACGCGCCTCGCCGCGCCCGCGGCGGCAGCGGCGTATGGCGGAGAACCGCCATACGCCGCGATTATCCGGCCAGGGTGCCGCGCCCGCACCAGCCTCCTGGGACAGACGCTAATCCCAGGAGCCGAACCGTACCCGGCCTCTGGGATCGTGCTGAGTGCTGTATTCACGCGAAACAAGGTTGGGGGGCGGCTAATCGGGCAGGTGCTCGTAGGGATTACCGTGCATGATCTGCCCGTTCTGGGCCCACTCCCGGCGGCGCTCCGCCGCCTGCAACTCGCGCAGGTAGGCCACCCGGCGTTCGAGCCGATCGGTGACCGGTGGTCTCGTGCGCGACCGGGTCGCGCGCCGCTCGATGGTAATTTGCCATGGGGCAATGATGAGTTGCATTTTCAGTCTCCTTTATCCGGAATCTCCACACGCCCCGGCGTGGAAGCCACGCCAGGCGCGGCGGCGATCCCATTCCGGGTCAGCAATATCTTCTCGGCTATCCACGCCCCAATAGCAGGACGCGAGATTTAGCACCAGCAAGAGTGGGAAGAACAGTAATAGCTCCAAGGTAGCATCCTTGTCCTGGATCGGCGAATAGCACTGCGTTTCCGCACGCTTGCCCCCGACCTCAGCCGGCGCGCATGGCGACGACCTCCAGGTATTCGCCAGGGACCACCATCGTCGCGTCGCCGGAGCGGTTATAGCGGGCGACGAGGGCCAGCAAGTCGCCGGTCAGCGCCCGCTGGCCCACGGGATCGAGCGCGGCGAACGCGCGGGCCAGCGGGCCGTAGTATTCGCGGAAGAAGGCGATCCAGTCTTGCGGCGCCGGGTAACGGAACACGAAGTCGCGCCGCGTGGCCTGGAAGTCGCCGATCCCCTGACCGAACAGCATGTCCAGATACGCCTCGGTGCCCCAGAGCGTGGCCGGCGCGAGGGGCGCCGGAGGCGGCACGTGCCGGGCGATGGTGCGCAAGAGTTCGCCGATGAAACCGGCGGGCGTCCAGTTGGCCAGCCCGATCTTGCCGCCCGGCCGGCAGACGCGCAGCAGTTCCCCCGCAGCTTGCGCGGGGTTCGGCGCAAACATCACGCCGAACGTCGAGAGCACCACGTCGAAGGCGGCATCCGGGAAGGGCAGCGCCTCGGCATCGCCCTGCTGAAAGCTGACCGGCAGGCGCTCCACCGAGGCGCGGTCCCACCCGTGCTGCAGTAACGCCGGCACGTAATCGAGCCCGATCACGACGCAGAAGCGACGGGCGGCGGCCAGCGCGGTGTTGCCGTGGCCGGTGGCCACGTCGAGGACCTTCTGCCCGGCGCGGAGATCCACCGCCTCGCAGAGTTGTTCGGAGACGAGGATCAGGGTCGTGCCGATCATGCCGTAGTCGCCGGCGGCCCAGGTTTGTTGTTGCCGGCCCTTGATCAGGGCCAACTGGAGTGCAGACATAGTCGTAGTCATGTTATTTCTTTCAGGACGGTCGTTGCCGGACAGGCAGGTAGTGTATTCGCCGTCCAGGCTCCCGACGGATTACAGCGGACCCTCGCTTGCACCAGGCCTTAACGGATGCGCCCACTGCTTGCCCCTGCGGGAAGCCGCGATGGGCTGTGCCATGGTGGCCGCTGCTATTACCACGATACGCCATGCGCCGCCACGGCACATCGGGAGAGATCCCTATTTTGCGGGGGCCACTCCCTATTTTGCAGCCAGTGTGCTATAGTAGGAGCAAGGCGCCGGTCTGATCCGCTCTGGCGAGCGGCGGGCCAGGCGCGGCTACCTATCCGCAGGCGCCGGACGACGCGCATGGTGAGCGGGCGATGGAGTTTCTCGAACGCGAACAATATGCGGACACCCTGGGCGCGGTCTTGCGGGAGGCCGTCGGCGGGGCCGGCCGCACGGTGCTGATTGGCGGCGAGGCCGGCATCGGCAAGACGACGCTGGTCGAGCGCTTCATCGCCGAGCAGGGCCGGGCCGCCCGCGTGCTCTGGGGCGCCTGCGATGCGCTGCTCACACCCCGCCCCCTCGGCCCGTTGCACGACATCATGCGCCAGGCCCCCGCCGAACTCGGCACCCTGCTCGACTTGGGCAAGGACTGGCTGGATATCGCCTCCGCACTCCTGGCCTGGTTGGAACGGGGCGCGGTACCCACCGTGATCGTCGTCGAGGACGCCCACTGGGCGGACGAAGCCACGCTGGACCTGCTGCGGTTTCTGGGCCGGCGCATGCCCAAGACGCGCGCCCTGCTCGTGGTCACCTATCGCGACGACGAACTGGCGCCGCAGCACTCCTTGTGGCGGGTCCTCGGCGATCTGCCCGCACGGGCAACGATCCGGCTGGCGCTACCCCGGCTCTCCGAAGCCGCCGTCGATCGCCTGGCGCAGCAGGCCGGGCGCCCCACCGGCGGCCTGTACGTCGCCACGGGCGGCAACCCCTTCTTCGTCACCGAGGTGCTGGCGCATGGCGCCGAAGGCTTGCCCGCGACGGTGCGCGACGCCGTACTGGGGCGGGCGGCGCGGCTCTCCCCGCCCGCCCGGCAGGTGCTGGACCTGGCGTCCATTGTGCCGGGAGCCATCGAGCCAGGGATCGTGGCCGCGGTCTGCGGTCCGTCTGCGCCCCAGATCGAGGAGTGCGCCGCAAGCGGGTTGCTGCTGCTGCGTGACGATCGGCTCGCGTTTCGTCACGATCTCGCACGGCGCGCGGTCGAGGAAACGCTCCCGGCCACGCGGGCCAGGGAACTCCACGCCCAGGTGCTGGCCGCCCTGACCGGCGACGGTATGGAGCCGGTCCCGCTGGCCCGATTAGTACACCACGCCACCCAGGCCGGCCACGCGCCGAGCGTGTTGCGCTTCGCGCCGCAGGCCGCGCGCCAGGCCAGCGGGGCGGGCGCGCACTGCCAGGCCGCCGACCATTACGCCACGGCGCTCCGCTACGCCGCGCGCCTGCCCCCCGCGGAACGGGCCGAACTACTCGAAGGCCGCTCGTTCGAGTGCTATCTGATGGCCGATTCCGATGCCGCGATCCAGGCGCGGCAAGAGGCGACCGATATCTGGCGGCGCCTGGATCGCCCGGAACGAGAGGGCGACGGGGTCCGCTGGCTCTCGCGGCTCTTCTGGCAGGCCGGCAACAAACAGGAGGCCGACCGCTACGCCGACGAGGCCATCGCGATCCTGGAGCCGCTCGCGCCGGGGCCCGCGCTGGCGATGGCTTACAGCAACCGCGCGCAATTGCACGGGCTGGCCGAAGAACACGCCGCTGCGCTGGGCTGGGGCCGCCGGGCCCTGGCGCTGGCCTGGGAGCTGGGCGAGACCGAGATCATGGTCCATGCGCTGACCAATATCGGCGCGGACGAGTTACGGCTCGGCGATGAGGCGGGCCGCGCCAAGCTGGAAACGGCGCTCGCCACCGCGCTGGCGCACGAGTTGCACGATCATGTGGCGCGGGCCTATGCCAACCTCGCCTGCGCGGCGATCGAGGGGCGCGACTACGCGCGGGGCCTGGACTATCTGGAGAAAGGCCT
>CBJNAR010000064.1:0-9656 GCA_966434075.1 uncultured bacterium | reverse complement strand
GAAGGCGACTTCGCTGGGCACGCCGCTGAGGCTGGTCCAGGCGGCGATGAGCACGTAGCCGAAATAGTAATAGTTGATGCTCTGCCCGGCCAGCCACATATCGTGCGGGGGGAACGTGCCGCTGCGCAGGATGGCGTTCAGGAAGCCGAAATCCATAAATTTTTCTTGATCGACGATGTTCGGGTTATAGGCGCGCAGGTAGGCCCAGACGGCGAAGGCCAGGGTGAACAGGATCTCGCTGGTCAGGAGATAGCGCAGGAAGGCGGGCGTGCGGAACTGGGCGCGCAGGGCCACCCATCCGGCCCGCCCGTTACGCAGCAGCAACGCGACGGCGCCCGCCGCCAGCACGACGACGCAGCCTGCCAGCACCGGGCGCGTGAACGGCGCCACGCCGAGCATCGCCAGCATGTAGGCCAGCCAGCCGGCGAGCAGCAGCCCCAGCGGCTTGCTCACGCAATAGCCCCGGTCGGGCAGCGCGCGCAGCACCACGGCGGCGATGGGCAGGGCCACCAGTCCCAATAATTCAATCGCGATCCACCAGGCCACAGCCTCGCCCATGCGGCATTCTCCTTTGCGCTCTCAGTGATCGGGGTTCCCCACGGCCCGCCCGCCCCGCCTCCCCTGGGACCGGCACGGGACCGCCCTACAGCATACCATATCGGGCGCATCTCTGTCGCCCCCTGGCCCTGCTGTCCGCAGGGAAAATCACCGCGAAGGCGCGAAGATCGCGAAGACGGTTTATATCCGTCTATTCTTCGCGATCTTCGCGCCTTCGTTGTGCGTAATCCGGGCTTACCACCGGGGGGCCGTTAGTCGAGGCAGATCCAGTCGTGGATGTTGCCGCGCACGGGGGTGCGGGTGAACTGCCGATCTTGCGCGTGGAGTTCGACCGTGAGCGGGCCGCGGGGGAAGGAGAGGACCGTGCCGCCGCGGTCCACGCGGGCGCCCGGCGGCAGGGCCAGCCGGTAGCGCTGCAAGATCATCGGCACGATCAGCTTCAGTTCCATCATGGCGAACGTCGCGCCGAGGCAGCGCCGTGGCCCGCCGCCGAACGGCAGATACTCGTAAGTGGACGGCTCATAAGTCTCCCAGCGCCCCGGCAGGAAGCGGTCGGGGTCGGGGTAGAGGTCCGGGCGGCGATGGGTGACGGCGGGGCTGAACACGATGTGCTGCCCGGCGGGCAGGGCGTACGGCCCCAGCGTGAAGGGCGCGCGGGCCGTGCGGATAAACCAGAGGCCCGCGGGCATCAGGCGCATGCTTTCCTTGATCACCCGTTCCAGCAGCGGCAGCGCGGGGAGTTGGTCGAGCGTGGGCGGCGCGCCGTGCAGCACGCCCGCGCACTCGTCGAGCAGGCCGGCCAGCACATCGGGGTGCTGGGCCAGCAGGAAGAGCAGCCAGGTGAGCGTGCTGGCCGTGGTCTCGTGCCCGGCGGTGAACAGCGTGGTCAGGTGGCCGAGCAGTTCGGAGTCGGTCAGCGCGGTGCCCTCCTGGTCGCGCATTTCGAGCAGCATCGAGAGCGCGTCGGCGCCGTCCAGCCCGGTGGCGCGCTTGCGGGCGATCACCGCCTGGAACTCGGCTTCGAGCCGCTCGGAAAGGGTCATGAAGAGGTGGTAGGGCAGGCCGGGCACGTCCATTTGCAGCAACACCACCGGGATTGACAGCCCGTGCGTGGTCCACTCATCGAGCAGATGGTGGACGTGGCGGCCCTCCTCGGCGGGGTCGAGGCCCAGCAGGGCGCTGACGGCGATGCTCAGGCTCAGCTTCTTCATCTCCTGCGCCAGGTCGAGTTGCCGGCCCGGCGCCCAGCCGGCCAGGTGGTCCTCGGTGCGGGCCACGACCGTATCGCGCAGGCCCTCGATGCGCTTCTTATGGAACGCGGGGATCAGCATGCGCCGGTGCTGGGTGTGTTTCTCGCCGTTCATGCCGGCCACGCCCGACAGCAGGCGGGCGGCGGCGCTGCCGCGCGGCAGTTGGGCGGGCGAGGCGCTATCGCTGGTGTCGAAGCTGTAGAACAGGCCCGGATTGCTGAGCAACTGGTGGTTGTGCTCGGGGGCAAACACGATCACGGGGGCGCCGGGCGCCGCGCCGAGGCGCACGATGTCGCCATAGGTCTGCTGCAAGCGGCGTAGTTGCACCGCGGGGTCGCGCAACAGGCCGGGCAGGTGCCCGCGCCAGCCGAGCACGGGCCAGGGGCGCGGACCGGGGATCACGCCGGGGGCATGTCGCGGGGTCGCGGATGACGCGCCAGCTAAAACTGTGGACATACGACTACTCCATAACGCGGGCCGCTCCTGGTCACGCCCGCAACCTGCATCTGTCAGAGCCGATCCGGTGTCGCGTATCGGCGTATCGCTATAGTGGCCTGCGGCCCAGGCAGGGGGCCTGGGGCAAACGGGGTACGGCCGGGCCGCTGCTTGTTGCGCTGCCGGAAACCATCCGCCCGCGGCGCCGGCGGTATCGTTACCACTATAGTAGCACAGATCAATTCTGTTGTAGGTACGATAGAAGACCTTGCTTGGTTACAGCTTTCGCGTGATTCACTGCGATTCCGTGCCGGCGGACGGGCAACGGCTGCTTTAGCTGGCGGTGCCGGTCTGCTGCCGGAAATCCGCTGCCATCCTGCCGCGCGGGGCTCGTCTGCTGCGCCTCGTGGCCGCGCCGGGCGTGAAGAATTGGACCTCATATCCACTGCGGTGAACTCCTGGCCGGAAGCGCGCCGGATCCTCTTGACTCGGGGGTCTCCTGGTGGTATTATTTCCTTCATTAACGATTAACCTGGATAATTGTTATCCAGACTAACTTTCAGCCGGGGCCGTCTGTTTGAGCGACCCGGCGCGAGGTATGCCATGTCCGTTTCGCATTCCGCGGTTGCCGATCCCGGCGCGGCAACACCATCCACGGGGGCCGGGCCGGGCGAGGCACCGCGCTCGCACCAGGAGTTGCTGACCGCCGCCGCGCAGCAGTTTTTCCGGTCCGCACAGGTGATGCGGCGCATCATGATGCAGGCACGCGGTGCCGCCGGGGCTGAGGAACTGCTGCTCAGCGACGCCCAGATCCATGTCTTGAAGCTGCTGGCCGAGGAGCAACCCCTGGCCCCGCGCGAACTGGCGGCTCGCTGCGTGGTCTCCGACCCGGCGATGTCCAAGATCCTCAATACGCTGGAGGCGCAAGCGCTGGTGACCCGCCGGACCGACCCCGCCAACCGCCGCTCCGTGCAGGTCGCCATCACGCCCGCCGGGCGGGCAGAACTCCAGCGCGTTGTGCAGGCCCGGCTCGGCTACCTGGCCGGCGCGCTGGACCCGCTCACCGACGGCCAATTGCGCGATTTGATTACTGCGCTCGGCCACCTGGCGGCCCTGGGCGCCGCCGGCGATCCCGAATAAGTAGACAGCCCCGCGGGATCGGTCGTGCTGCGCGCAGCATGACCGGGTCGTTGGGCACACGACGAGACTCTTCGCTGCGCTCAGAGTGACAAGCCTAAACTCAATCGTCCTGAATAGAGCGTCACAGGAGAATTGTCATTCTGAGCGCAGCGAAGAATCTCGTCTCGTTCGGATACACGACGAGACTCTTCGCTGCGCTCAGAGTGACAAACACCTTGGGATAGACTACTCAGAGTGACAATGCACCTTTGATAAGGAGATTCGATTTCATGAACGAAGCTGCCGCGGCTCCGGCCGCCGAACCCATCCCAGCTTCCTCGCCCGAGATCCACGGGCGCCCACTCTGGATCATCATGGGCGGGATCATGCTCGGCCTGTTGCTGGCCGCGCTCGATCAGACCGTCGTCGGCCCGGCGATGTTCCTTATTATTCGCGACCTGCGGGGCCTGGAGCACTATGCCTGGGTCACGACCGCCTATCTGCTCACCTCGACCGTCACCGTGCCCATCGCCGGCAAGCTGGGCGACCTGTACGGGCGCAAATGGTTCTTCGTCGGCGGCATGGTGCTGTTTGTGCTGGCCTCGGCGCTCTCGGGCCTCAGCAACGGCACGGAGCCTTTTAACCTGTTCGGCCTCACGGTGCCGGGGCTGTCGGTCGGCATGGGCGAACTGATCGCTTTCCGGGCCTTGCAGGGCATCGGCGGCGGCCTGCTGATGGCGAATGCGTTCACCATCGTCGGCGATCTGGTGGCACCCGCCGACCGCGGGCGCTGGCAGGGGCTGTTTGGCGCCGTCTTCGGCGTGGCGAGCATCATCGGCCCGACCATCGGCGGCTTCATCACCGACAACATCGGCTGGCAGTGGGTCTTCTACGTCAACGTCCCGGTGGGCTTCATCGCCGTGCCCATGGTCATCCTGACCTTCCCCAACATGGTCCAGGTGCGCCACACCCGGCACGTCATCGACTGGTGGGGCGCCGTGGCCCTCATCGCCGGCACCACGCCGATCCTGCTGGCGCTGTCGCTGGGCGGCAGCAAAGACTTCCCCTGGGACTCCGCGGCCATCCTCGGCATGTTCGCCATGGGCCTGGCGTTCATCGGCCTGTTCCTGTGGATCGAATCGCGGGCGGCGGAGCCGTTGCTGCCGCTCGACCTGTTCCGCAACCGCATCTTCACCCTGTCGGTGCTGACGGTGCTGCTGGTCGGCTTCGGCATGTTCGGCGCGCTGATCAACCTGCCGCTGTTTATCCAGGGCGTGCAGGGCGACTCGGCCACCAACAGCGGCAACGCCATTCTGCCGCTGATGTTCGGCTCCATTGTGATGAGCGTGGTGTCGGGCCAGATTGTGAGCCGCACCGGCCGCTACCGCATCCTCGCCATCATCGGCCAGGCCGTGGCCGCCGTCGGCCTGTTCCTTATGTCGACCATGGCGGTTGATATCCCCCGCTGGCAAACGCTCATCTACATGGTGGTGCTGGGCCTGGGCCTGGGCATCGCCCAGCCGCTCTACACGCTGATCGTGCAGAATGCCTTCCCGCCGCAGCGCCTGGGCGTGGTCACGGCGGCCACGACCTTCTTCCGCTCCATCGGCAGCACGGTCGGCGTGGCGGTGTTCGGCACCGTCGTCAACAACCGCTTCAGCAGCGAGTACGCGGCCCGCCTGCCGGACCAGCTCAAGGCCAGCCCGCAGTTCGGGGCCTTCCTGAGCAACCTGACGCCGCAGGCCCTGATCAGCCCGGACACGATCAAGGCGGTGCAAGCGCAGTTGCAAAGCCTGGGCTTGCCGGCGGGGCAGGTCCAGCAAACGATCGCCGCGATTGAGGCGCCGATCCGGCCGGCGCTGGGGGTGGCGACGACGAGCGCGTTCCTCATCGGCGCGGTGGTGCTGGCCCTGTCCGTGGTGCTGGTGGCCTTCATACCCGAAATTGCCCTGCGGCGCCGCGTGAGCCGCCAGGCGGCCAATGTGGAGACCACCGCCGTGGAGGGCACGACCGAGGCTTTCAGCCCGGAGCCGGCCGGGGTGGCCGCGCGCCGGGATTAGCGGGCGCTCCGGGCCGCCGGGGGACTACCGGCGCCGTGCCCCCGCGCGGCGCCGGGACCAACGTCCCTAAAGCCGGGGACGCCCGGTTACAATCCGGTAATTTATCTTGACGCGCGATCCCAACCGCGTTATGCTGAGGGTAATCGTCCGCGCCCTGGTTCGCCCCCGTTGTGCCTCAGAGCCGGCGCTGCCCGCGGACGTTGGGACACTGCCTTCGACCGACAATGGTGTCGAGAGAAAGGGGATCGCGGGGCCTGCACCGGGCCCATGCCGCCGCGGAGACTATGGAAACCTTCACCGCTTCTTACCGTTTTAACCCCAGCACGCACCGCTTCGCTTTCGCCACCGGCATCGAGAACAGCTACCCCGTCATCACCGGGCGGGATGGCCGGCCTTTCCGCGTGGACGAAATGGCAAAGGCGCATCATTACGAGCGCTGGCGCGAGGACTTCGCCCTGGTGCGCGAGCTGGGGCTGACCTATCTGCGCTACGGGCCGCCCTATTACCAGACGCACCGCGGGCCGGGGCGCTACGACTGGGAGTTCGCCGACGCGACGCTGGGCGAGTTGCGCCGGCTGGGCATCACGCCCATCGTGGACCTGTGCCATTTCGGCGTGCCCGACTGGGTGGGCAATTTCCAGAACCCTGACTGGCCGGCGCTGTTCGCCGAGTATGCCCGCGCCTTCGCGGAACGCTATCCGTGGGTGCGGCTCTACACGCCCGTCAACGAGATCTACATCTGCGCCAAGTTCTCGGCTTCCTTCGGCTGGTGGAACGAGCAGTTGCGCAGCGATCATGCCTTCGTGACGGCGATCAAGCACCTGGTGCGGGCCAATATCCTGGCCGAGGAAGCGATCCTGGAGGTTCAACCGGGCGCTTACTTCATCCAGAGCGAGTCGAGCGAGCACTTCCACCCCATCAGCCACGACCCGGCGGTGCAGGAACTGGCCGAGCACATGAACCACGCGCGCTTCGTGTCGCTCGACCTCTGCTACGGGCACCACGATATGTGCTGGTGTGTCTACCAGTGGCTGCTCGACCACGGCATGACCCGCGACGAGTTCGCCTGGTTCCAGCGCCACGGGCGCGCGCTCAAGCCCTATCATATCATGGGCAACGACTACTACGTCACCAACGAGCACATGGTCCACCCCGACGGCCGGCTCTCGCCCGCGGGCGACGCCTTCGGCTACTATATGGTGACCAAGCAGTATTACGAGCGCTACCGCCTGCCGGTGATGCACACTGAGACGAACATGGCCGACGCCGAGCAGGCGCCGCTGTGGCTGTGGAAGCAGTGGACCAACATGCTGCGCCTCAAGCAAGACGGCGTGCCGGTGGTCGGCTTCACGTGGTACAGCCTGACCGATCAGGTGGACTGGGACACGGCGCTACGCGAGGACAACGGGCGCGTCAACCCGCTGGGCCTGTTCGACCTGGACCGCCAGATCCGCCCGGTGGGCGAAGCCTATCGCCGGCTGGTGACGGGTTGGAGCGAGGTGCTGCCCCGCGAGAGCATCTTCCACGCGGTGGCCGCCGCGTAGGCCCGGCCCCGGCGCGCATACCGACAGGGCACGTCCGGCTGGCGGGCGTGCCTTTGTTTGTGCCCGCCCCGACCCTCAAGGGTCGGGCTACGTCAACGCAGCCCGCCTCCGCGGGCTGGGGGAGAGGGACAGGCCGCGCAGGCGGCCTTCGTAAGGCTAGCCGGAGGCTTGAGCCTCCGGGCGTTGCCTCCGGGCGGGCTCAGACGGGCGGAGGTGGCGGCAGAGGCGGGGCAGGCAGGAAGCGGCGCAGCACCAGGTCCATCTGTGTGGCGGCGACCACGGCGCGGCGGCGGGCCATGACGTTGCTGCACCGCCGGCAGAGTTCGCGGGCCAGGTCGGGATGGCGGGCCATTTGCGCTTCGACAAAGTCGCAGAAGAGGCGGTCCACGGTGGCGGCGAGGCGGCTCAGGTCGTCGGGCACGTCGTCGGTGGCGGCGCGCAACACGGCCTGGCGCACCGCGGCCACATCGACGCCCCCGCGTGCCAGGTCGGTGACGAACGCCTGGGCGTCGATTTCGGCTTCCAGGGCCAGGGCGCCCGGCGGCAGCGGGGAGTAATGGCCGCCGACCGCCGCATACGCCTGCCGGAACAGGCCGGTAATGGCCGCGCGGTGGTCCGCGCAAAACCGCGCGATCGCTTCTTGATCGTAGTGCAACATCGCGGGCCTCCGATCCTTCGCCTGTGGCTGCAAGCCTCCTATTCTTAGTAACGCCTGGGCGCCGGGAAAGGTCCGGGTTCGGGCGTCTTTATTCGCTTACAGGTTGACAAGGTATGGACTGGCGGCAGGGCTTAACGTGTGATGAACGGGCGGCTTACGGCGCGGCCCACCTGTCACTCCGAGCGCAGTGAAGAATCTCGTCGCGGCGGGCAGGAGACGAGACTCTTCGCTGCGCTCAGAGTGACAAGGACATGCAGCAACTGTCATTCTGAGCGCAGCATCGATAGCGAGGTCCGAATCCGGCGCGCGAACGCTCCCATTATAATGATATAATAGGCAGGCAGTAACGCATGCGCGGCCTGAAGATGGGAGTGAGATTGGTGGCACGTACTCAGACGGAACCGGTGGCGCGGGCGGCGTCGCCCCTGGCGGCCTTTGGCCCGGAACTGGCCCAACTGCTGGTGATCAGCATGTGGGCCTCGACCTTTGTCGTGACCAAGGCCGCCTTCGCCGAAGTCAGCCCGATGGCCTTCATTTTCGTGCGCTTCCTGCTGATGACGCTCCTGGCCTTCGGCGTGCTGGCGGCGCGCGGGCGCAAGGCGCAGTGGCGCATCCGGCGCGCCGACCTGCCGCGCTTTATCCTGGCCGGGCTGGCGGGCTACACGCTCTACCAGTTGGGCTTCGTGCTGGGCCTCGACAACACCTCGCCCTTCTCCAGCTCGCTGCTGATCGCCATGGTGCCGTTCTTCACCATGCTGATCCTGGCGGCGATAGGTGAGCGGTCGCCGCTAGGCGCCTGGCTGGGCCTGGGCGTCGGCATTGTGGGCGTGGTCATCTTCCTGTCCGACAAGCAGGGCGGGGCGGGCACGCTGCTGGGCGACGCGCTGAGCCTGGGCGCAGCGGTATCGTTCGCCTTCTACGGCGTGATCAACCGCCCGCTGGTGCGCGCCTACCCGCCTGAAACCTACACGGCCTACGCGGTGGGCCTGGGCACCATCCCGCTGCTGATCCTCTCGACGCCCGCCGCCGTGGCCCAACCGTGGGGCGCGATCACCTTCTGGGGCTGGGTGGCGATCCTCTACATGGTGACGCTGCCGGTCTACGTGGCCTACATGCTCTGGAACTGGGCCATCGCGCGGCGGGGCGCGGCGGCGGCCACCAGTTTCAGCCTGCTGGTGCCGATTGTCAGCGGCACGCTCTCGGCTATCTTCTTCAGCGAGGACTTCGGGCTGCTCAAACTGCTGGGCGCGGCCTGCGTGCTGGCCGGGCTGGTGATGCTGCGCAGCCGGGCACAGAAGCCCGCAGCGCCCCCCGCGGAGGGTGCGCCGGCGACAGAGTAGCGGATGGCCCGGCGGTTTCGTTGTCATGCTGAACGGAGTGAAGCATCTCGTCTTGAGTGCGCGGGAGGCGAGACTCTTCGCTGCGCTCAGAGTGACACGGATCTGAGGCGAGACTCTTCGCTGCGCTCAGAGTGACACGGGTGGGAGGGGCGAATGATCAACGACGAGTCGGTGCGGGCGGTGGCGGCGGCGCACTTTCCGCCGCAGTTTGTGCGCCCCCTGTACGACAGCTATTGCTTCTCGCAGATCCCGCAGTTGGTGCGCCACCTGCTGCTGGGCGCGCCCGACCCCGGCCTGCCGCCCACCGTGCTGGCGGGCCTGCCGCCCGCGTATGACAAAGTGGTGCTGTTCTTCGTCGACGCCTTCGGCTGGCGCTTCTATGAGCGCCACGCGGGCAGCGACCCGTTCCTGCAACGTATCGCCGCCGAGGGTGTGGTCTCCAAGCTGACCTCGCAGTTCCCCTCGACCACCGCGGCCCATGTCACCGCGATTCATACCGGCCTGCCGGTGGGCGAGAGCGGCGTCTACGAGTGGTTCTATTACGAACCGCTGGTGGACGCGCTGATCGCCCCGCTGCTCTTTTCGTTCGCCGGAGACCGGCGGCGCGAGACGCTGCGGCAGACCGGTATCCCGCCCGCCGACTTCTTCCCGCGCACGACGCTGCACCAGGACCTGCGGGCCGGGGGCGTGCG
>CBJNAR010000063.1:0-9722 GCA_966434075.1 uncultured bacterium | reverse complement strand
GCCGAGCTCATGCGCGGCGACGTGGGCGACCACCGCCGCCTGCCCGGCCGCATACGCGGCATGGCGCGGTGCGCCGCTCAGATCCCTGGCCGCCGCCATCGCATGGCCGCCCGCCGCGCGGGACTGGGACATCGGGATCTCGCCGCGCACCCAGGCCCGCGCCTGCTCAATGGCGTGACGTGGCCGCGAGTCCGCCGGCTGCACCGACTCGAAGAGGGGCAGGACGTGCTCTGCACACGCAGCCGCCCACAAGGCGAGCAGGTGATGGTCTGCATCCGTGAGCGTCCCACCGCGGCGGATGGTGATGAAGCGCGGGTCGCGATCTTTGGGGAGGATCATGCTGCACCTTTCCTGAGCAGAAATTTTAACATTCCTTAGCTTTATCTATACGGTATGCTCAGTATACACCGATCCGCCCGCGCGGCGTCTGCGCCGGTGTATAATAAAGCAGGCCTGGCCCGGCGGCGGGCAAATACACGACTTTGCAAAGGACAGTAATGACGACTAAACTCTCGCCGTTTTCACGCGACCAACTCGAAGCGATCAGCCGCACCTACCCCACGCCGTTTCACATCTACGACGAGGCGGGCATCCGCGCCAGCGCGCGCCGATTGCGGCAGGCTTTCGCCTGGGCGCCCGGCTTCAAGGAATACTTCGCCGTCAAGGCCACACCCAATCCCTATATCCTCACGCTGCTGCGCGCCGAGGGGCTGGGCGTCGATTGTAGCTCGCTGGCCGAACTGGTATTGGCCCAGCGCTGCGGGTTTGCCGGCGAGGACATCATGTTCACCTCGAACGACACCCCGGCCCACGAGTTCCGGCAGGCGCGGGCGCTGGGCGCGATCATCAACCTGGACGATCTGTCGCACCTGCGCTACCTGGCGGATCATGCCGGGCTGCCCGACCTGCTCTGCTTCCGCTACAACCCCGGCGAGTTGCGCACCGGCAACGCCATCATCGGCAACCCGAAAGAGGCCAAGTATGGGCTGACCCGCGCCCAGTTGTTCGAGGGCTACCGGCGCGCCCGCGACCTGGGCGTGCGCCGCTTCGGGCTGCACACCATGGTCGCGTCGAATGAACTGGACCCGCAGTATTTCATCGACACGGCGGTGATGCTGTTCGACCTGGTCGGGGAACTCTCGCGGGCGCTCGATATCCGCTTCGAGTTCGTGAACCTGGGCGGCGGTATCGGCATCCCCTATAAGCCTGAGCAGCAGCCGGTGGACCTGGCGCGGGTCGGCGCGGGTGTCCGCGCCGCCTACGAGACCCGGATCGCGGCGACCGGGCTGCATCCCTTGCGCCTGGCCATGGAATGCGGGCGCGTCATCACCGGACCGTCCGGCTACCTGGTGACGCGCGCGCTGCATGTGAAGCAGACCTACAAGACGTTCGTGGGCGTGGACGCCAGCATGGCCGACTTGATGCGGCCCGGCATGTACGGGGCGTACCACCATATCACCGTCCCCGGCAAGGACGGCCAGCCCGCCGCGCAGGTGTACGATGTGACCGGGTCGCTCTGCGAGAACAACGACAAGTTTGCCGTGGACCGGCCCCTGCCGGAAATCGCGCCAGGCGATCTGCTGGTGATCCACGACACGGGGGCGCACGGGCACGCCATGGGCTTCAACTACAACGGCAAGCTGCGCGCGGCGGAACTGCTGTGGCACCCCGATCACACCGTCATGCTCATCCGGCGCGCCGAAACGCTGGACGACTATTTCGCCACGCTCGATTTCGCGGGACTGCCCGGCTTCGCCGCTGGTGGCGCGCTCGCGGAACCTGCCTCCCGCACCCCCTGAGCGGACAGCTGCCCCTGCCCGGCCGGTTGCCGCGCAGCACGGCAGGCAGGAGAGTAGTTCCGTGAACAAGAAGACTCCTGGGTAGCGCGGCAATCACCACATCTATCCTGCCTACCCGCGTTCCTGTCACGAATCTGCAACCGGCATTTACCGGGGCTATGACCTGCCGCTGCTACACTGGGATTGGTGGCCGCGTGATGGGCCGCCCTCGCGTGACCGGCCGGAACCATCCCCCGGCGAACCACACGCACACGACTCTGCCTGTATCCATGCAATGGAGGCCCCTCTCCATGGTCGCAACTACTCCGCACACGAGTGTAGCTCCGGCGCTCGGCGTCGCCTGCGTCATCGAGCGGGCCGCATTCTCCGCCCTCCTGGCGGCCTTGCGTGCCCGCGGCTACGAGTTAATCGGCCCCACCGTGCGCGACAACGCCATTGTCTATGACCGCATCGCCGGCGTCGAGGATTTGCCCGCCGGGTGGACCGACGAGCAGGCGGGCGGGCACTATCGGCTCAAACGGCGCGCCGATGCCGCCCTGTTCGGCTACAGCGTCGGGCCGCAATCCTGGAAGCAGTTTCTCTATCCCCCGGTGCTGCGGCTATGGCGGGGCACACGGACCGAGACCGGCTTCACCGTGACGCCCGAGACCGACGATCCGCCGCAGCGCGCGTTGATCGGCGTGCGGGCGTGCGAACTGCACGCCATCGCCATCCAGGACCGCGTCCTGTTGCAGGGGCCGTACGTCGACCCGGCGTATGCGGCCCGGCGCGAGAAGCTGTTCATAGTAGCCGTGAACTGCGGCCAGGCGGGCGGCACCTGTTTCTGCGTCTCGATGCAGACGGGACCGCAGGCCACCTTCGGCTACGACCTGGCCTTGACGGAAGTGCTCGACGGGGCACGGCACTACTTCGTGGTCGAGCCCGGCACCGAGCGCGGGGCCGAGGTGCTCGCCGAAGTGCCGCATACGCTCGCCGATACGGCTGAAGAGGCCGCGGCTACAGCAGCCGTGGCGGCGGCGACCGCACAGATGGGTCGCAGCCTGGACACGGACGGCCTCAAGGATCTGCTCTACCGCAACACCGAGAACCCGCGCTGGGATATGGTGGCCGAGCGCTGCCTGAACTGCGCCAACTGCACAATGGTTTGCCCCACCTGCTTCTGCACCACCGTGGAGGAAGTGACGGACCTGACCGGTGAGCACGCTGAGCGGCAGCGCCGCTGGGACTCGTGCTTTACCACCGACTTCTCCTACATCCACGGCGGCAGCGTGCGACCCACGCCCAAGGCGCGCTACCGGCAATGGATGACGCACAAGCTTGCCACCTGGATCGACCAGTTCGGCACGGCGGGCTGCGTCGGTTGCGGCCGCTGCATCACCTGGTGCCCGGTCGGCATCGATATCACCGAAGAGGCCCGCGCCATCCGCGAGTCTGAGGGAGTCGCTCCCATTCCCCCTGGAGGCCGGCAATGATCGATACATCGGAGTATGTGCTGGGCGAGCAAGCCTTCTTGAAGGGCCTCTCCCCCGCCCACCTCATGGCGATTGCCGAGTGCGCGCATCCCGTCACGTTCGCGAGCGGGGAATACGTGTTCCACGAGGGCGATCCGGCCAACCACTTCTATATCCTCACCTACGGCCAGGTGTCGCTCGAACTCCACGTGCCGGGCCGGGGATCCCACGTGATCCAGACGGTGGAGAAGGACGAGGTGCTCGGCTGGTCGTGGTTGTTCCCGCCCTATCGCTGGCACTTCGACGGGCGCGCCCTGACGGTGGTGCGCGCCATCTCTTTTAACGGGATGTGCCTGCGCGCCAAGTGTGACGCCGACCACGACCTGGGCTACGAGTTGATGCAGCGGTTTGCCCAGACCATGATGGGCCGGCTCCAGGCGACGCGCCTGCAACTGCTGGATGTCTATGGCGGGTAGGTAACGACCTGCCGCAAAACCCCACCCGCGCGGGCGCCGGCTTCCGGCAGCCCCCCGCGGTATGGCTATGAGAGGTAGCGGGATGATCACGACGACGAGCATGCCCATGCTGGTCCAACCCTATCGCGTGCAACGGGTGCGCAAGGAGATCCCCGGCACCCTGACGCTCGATCTCGCCGCGCCGGATGCCGGCGGCTTCGCCTTCGCGCCCGGCCAGTTCAACATGCTGTATGTCTGGGGCGTGGGCGAAGTGCCCATTTCGATCAGCGGCGACCCGGCCCGGCCGCAGACGCTCACGCACACAATCCGCGCGGTCGGCCCGGTCTCGGAGGCGTTGTGCCGCCTGCCGCGCGGCGCGACCGTGGGCGTGCGCGGGCCCTACGGCAACCACTGGCCCGTTGAAGCCGCGGTGGGCAGCGATGTGGTGGTGGCCGCGGGCGGGATCGGCCTGGCGCCCTTGCGCCCCGTGCTCTATCACCTGCTGGCCCAGCGCCCCGCCTACGGCAACATTGTGCTGCTCTACGGCGCGCGCACCCCACAAGACCTGCTGTATACCGACGAACTGGCGCGCTGGCGCGGGCGCTTCGACCTGGAGGTGGGTGTTACCGTCGATAAGGCCACCGACGGCTGGCAGGGCCACGTGGGCACGGTGACGACGCTGATCCCCAAGGCCAGGTTCGACCCGGCGCGCACCGTGGCCTTCGTTTGCGGCCCCGAGATCATGATGCGCTTCACCATCCGCGAACTGCAGACCCGCGGCGTCCCCGACGAACGCATCTTTATCTCGATGGAGCGCAACATGAAGTGCGCCATCGGGCTGTGCGGCCATTGCCAGCTTGGGCCGTTCTTCATCTGCAAAGACGGACCCGTCTTCGCCTACTCGGCAATCAAAGAGTGGTTCGGGAAGCGAGAGGTTTGATATGGCGGCGACACGCAAACCGAAACTGGCCGTCTGGAAATTCTCATCCTGCGACGGCTGCCAGTTGAGTCTGCTCGACTGTGAGGATGAACTGCTCGCGGTGGCGGGCGCGGTGGACATTGCCAACTTCCCCGAGGCGTCGCGGGCCGTGGTGAAAGGCCCGTACGATCTCTCGCTCGTGGAGGGGTCGATCACGACGCCGCACGACGCCGAGCGCATCCGGGAAGTACGGCGCGTGTCGCGCTTCCTGGTCACCATCGGCGCCTGCGCGACGGCGGGTGGCATCCAGGCGCTGCGTAACTTCAAGGACGTGCAGACGCTGATCCCGCTGGTCTACGCCCGCCCGGAGTACATCTCCACGCTGGACCGGTCCACGCCCATCGCCGCCCATGTGCCGGTCGACTTCGAGCTGCGCGGCTGCCCCATCAACAAGGCGCAACTGCTGGAGGTGGTGAACGCCTATTTGCACGGGCGCAAACCCAACGTCCCGCCGCATAGCGTCTGCGTGGAGTGCAAGCTCCGCGGCACCGTCTGCGTGATGGTGGCACACGGCACGCCGTGTCTCGGCCCGGTGACGCACGCCGGGTGCGGCGCGCTGTGCCCGGCTTTCAACCGGGGCTGCTACGGCTGCTTCGGCCCGAAAGAGACGCCCAACACCGCCGCGCTGGGCGCGCGCTGGATCCAACTGGGCGCTCCCGATGCGGTCGTGGGCCGGGCGTTCCGCACCTTCAACGCCGATGCCGAGGCTTTCCGGAAAGAGAGTGAGTTCCATGGCCAAGAGTAAGACCATCCAGGTAGACTACCTGGCCCGCGTCGAGGGCGAGGGCGGGCTGCATGTGAAGATCACCGGCGGCGCGGTCACGGACGTGAAACTGCGCATCTTTGAGCCGCCGCGCTTTTTCGAAGCCCTGTTGCGCGGGCGCGCCTACAGCGAGGCGCCCGACATTACCGCGCGCATCTGCGGCATCTGCCCCGTGGCCTACCAGATGAGCTCGGTCCATGCCATGGAAGACGCTTTCGGCGTGCAGGTCGACGGACAACTGCGGGCGTTGCGCCGCTTGCTCTACTGCGGCGAGTGGATCGAGAGCCACGTGCTGCATATCTATATGCTGCACGCGCCCGACTTCCTGGGCTACCAGGACGCTATCCAACTGGCGAAGGAGTACCCGGACGTGGTGCGCCGGGGGCTGGCGCTCAAGAAGATCGGCAACGACCTGATGTCGGTGATCGGCGGGCGCGAGATCCACCCGATCAACGTGCGCGTGGGCGGGTTCTATCGCGTGCCCACGCGCCAGGAACTGGGGGACATCACCGAGCGCCTGCGCTGGGCGCGCGACGCCGCGCTGGAGACGGTGCGCCTGGTGGCGACCTTCCCGTTCCCCAATTTTGAGCAGGACTACGAGTTCGTGGCGCTGCAGCACCCCGACGAGTACCCGCTGAACGAGGGGCGTATCGTGTCGAACAGGGGCCTGGACATCGCCGTGCGCGAGTACGAGGACCACTTCGCCGAGGAACACGTCGCCCACTCGAACGCCTTGCAATCGGCGCTGAAGGCGCGCGGCGCGTACCTGGCCGGGCCGCTGGCGCGCTACAACCTGAACTTCGATCGCCTGTCCCCGCTGGCGCAGGAAGCGGCGCGCGAGGCTGGGCTGGGCCGGGTCTGCCGCAACCCCTTCCAGAGCATCATCGTCCGCGCCGTCGAGACGGTCTACGCCTGCGACGAGGCGCTGCGCATCCTGGACGAGTACGAGCGCCCCGCCGCGCCCGCGGTGCCGGTGGAACCGCGCGCGGGCATCGGCTACGGCTGCACCGAGGCGCCGCGCGGGTTGCTCTACCATCGCTATGAGATCGACGCGCGCGGGCTGATCGTGGACGCCAAGATCGTGCCGCCCACGGCGCAGAACCAGAAGATGATCGAGTTGGATCTGGCGCGCTTCGTCCGCGAGCATATGGACCTCGATGCGGAGGAACTATGCTGGCGCTGCGAACAGGCCGTCCGCAACTACGACCCTTGTATCTCCTGTGCGACGCACTTTCTCAAGCTGACCGTCGAGCGGGATTAGGATCAGCGTTATTGGAGGACTAGCGATGGACGAGCGCCGGGCAACCCAATCGGCAGCGCGACCGCTGGTGATCGGCGTGGGCAACGCCTATCGCGGCGACGATGCTGCCGGATTGCTCATCGCTCGGCGCGTGGCGGAGGCTGCACCGGGCGCCGCGCGCGTGATCGAGGAGAGCGGCGAAGGCGCGGCCTTGATGGACGCCTGGCGCGGCGCCCCCTTCGTAGTGCTGTGCGATGCGGTGCAATCAGGCGCGGCCCCCGGCACAGTGCACCGGCTGGACCCGGCGCGTGAACCCGTACCGACCGGGTTCTTCCGCTACTCGACGCATGCCTTCAGCGTGGCCGAGGCCATCGAACTGGCCCGCGCGCTCGGCGAACTTCCGCCGCGCATGCGGGTGTACGGTATCGAGGGCGCGGATTTCGCCGCCGGTATGGCCCTGTCGCCCGCCGTGGCCGGGGCCGTGGACCCGGTCGTGCGCGCGGTAGTGGCCGACCTGCAAACGTACAACAAGGAGTGAGGCCCTATGCATGAAACCCCGGTGATTGCCGATCTGCTCGGCACCGTGAACCAACTGGCCGCCGAGCACCACGCCCGCCGGGTGGTGCGCATCGGGCTGGTGGTGGGCGCGCTAGTTCCGGCCAGCCCCGATCACCTGCGCGAACACTTTCTCCTGGCCGCCGCCGGGACGCTGGCCGAAGGCGCCCGGCTGGACATCCGCCTGCTACCCGATCCGGCGGACCCGCACGCGCAGGCCATCCGGCTGGAAAGCGTCGAGATCGAGGACGCCGAGTAGGCGCCGGCACGCCCGGCGGGCAATCGCCCCTGGCCGGCGCGTGCTGAAGGGATCGTTGATGAGGAGGTGCGCGATTATGTGTCTGGCAGTACCGGGACAGATTCTCGAAATCCACGCCGAGGCGCCGTTGCGGCGCACCGGGCGGGTCGATTTCGGCGGCGCGGTCCAGGAGGTGAACCTCGGCGCCGTGCCCGAGGCCGGCGTGGGCGATTATGTCATCGTGCACGCCGGGTGCGCCGTCACCACCATCCCGGAAAGCGACGCGCGGCAAATCCTCGACTACCTGGGCCAGATGGAGGACCTGGGCGCCGGCGGGGCCGGCGTGGGGTTAATAGCCGAGTAGTTTGGGCAGCCAGATGCCGAGCAGGTAGCCGCCCAACCCCGAGACGGTGCCGACAAGGACCACTTCCACCGCGCTCTTGAGCAGGTTGAGTTTGGCGAGCCGCCCGCGAAACACCCCAATGGCCGCGAGTACCACGAACGTCAGCGTCAGCGACATGAGAAACGCCTGCTGCAACGGCAGGAAGAAGTAGGCGATGAGCGGCACGATGGACGCCAGCATATACGAGCCGCCCATGGTCAGGCTGTCGACGATGCGCACCGTGTCGGGTTCCAGTTCGAGGCCCAGTTCTTTTTCGACCATGGTTTTCTCGAAGGCCGGCGGGTTTTTGTGCAGGCGCTGGGCAATGACCCGCGCATCCTCCGGGCGCACGCCCTCGCTTTCGAGGATGACGATCATCTCGTTGAACTCGTATTCCGGCGCCGTGCGCACGCGCTGCAGTTCTGCGGCGACCTCGGCCTGCTGCACCTGCGCCTCGGCACGCCCGGAGAGGAACTCCCCCGCACCCATCGAGAGCGCCCCGGCAAACGCCTCGGCCAGCCCCGCCACGATGACGGCGCGCACATCGCCGGTGCCGCCGGCCACCCCGCTCACCACGCCCAGCGGCACCAGCAAGCCATCCAGGGAGCCAAACACAAACTGGCGAATGCGCCCCAGCCGGGCCACGCGGTCCTTTTCGCCGAGTATCGCTGCGCGGTCGGCCACGGCCATGGGATGGGCCGCCGACGGCGGGCCGGGGGCGGGCGGTTCAGGCGGCTGCTGCATGATCGTTCAGTCTCCCTTGCCTGGATCGGGCGCCGGCACGGGCCGCATAGCCGGTGTCCCTGGCGTCATGCGTTAGCAAGAACCATGCGCGTTGTGCTCACCTTGGGCCCCGGCCAAGGAAAAACCCGTCGCCCGGCTAAACCGGCGACGGGTTGGGAGTGATGCGCGCGGGGCGCGCGTTGCTTAGACGGCGGTGTTGCCGCGTGTAACCAGGCGGACGAGCCAGATCACGATAACGGCGCCAATGAAGGCGACCGGGATGGTGACCCACCAGGAGTTCCCGTTCATGCTGAAGTCCGGGTTAATCAGGCTGACCAGGAAGCCACCGACGAAGGCGCCGATGATGCCCATGATGATGTCGCCGATCAGGCCGTAGCCACCCTTGCCCATGAACATGCTCGCCAGCCAACCGGCGATCGCGCCGACAATCAACCAACCAATCAGTGATAACATGGTGTAATACCCCCTTATTATGGGTGCCTGCGCCGGCAACATCACACTGCGCACCCTGCCGGCGACAGACGAACAATCGGTAAATCCGCTTGGGGCTGGTGCCCCACTTGCTGGTTATATAGGCAAAGTGCGTGCCACGGCCGGGCTTGCTCCGCGGGCGCCCGCCTGCGCCTGCGGCGCGCCGGGGTTGTTGCGGCCCCCGGCGCTATGTTATACTACCGTCAGAGCACATTGGTGTGACCTCTTTGCCGCCCCGCATACGGCTACACAAACCGGGCGTGCCCGGCCCCAGGATCGCCGCCGATCCGCGCTACCATGTTGGTGTCTCCAGCCACCGGGAGATCGGGATGCAGTTCAGTATGGCTCATGCGCCTAGGTGGGCGCCTGCCGGCCCGTTGCCGGTGATCGCGCTGCCCTGTATCGCTACGCCGCGAGCCCTGATGGGGAATTGCGGCTGCGCGTGCTGTGCCTCTTGACGTAGCGTCCTGGTCCGGTGCTGGCTGGTGGCGCGTCCGGTGGACGCGCTTCTTTTTTGCCCACGACTTGCTCGTCCGCGCTCTGGTGCGGCGGCGATGAAATAGGAGCCGTGTGATGATACCTTCGCAGTTCGTCCATGAACTGCCCCATCGGGTCGGGCGGCCCATCGGCCCGCGGACCGGGCGG
>CBJNAR010000062.1:0-9723 GCA_966434075.1 uncultured bacterium | reverse complement strand
TTACAGACGGCTTCGATGGCCGCCAGCGTGGCGCCGCCGACGAAGATGCCCAGGCGGGCGAACAGCACCTGTTCGCCGGGCGGCAGCAGGTCGTAGCTCCAGGCGATAGCGCCGCGCAATGTTTGCTGGCGCACAGGCAGGTCCGGTGGGCCGCCGGTGAGCAGCGGCAGGCGCCGCTCCAGGCGCATCGACATGGCCTGCGGCGAGAGCAGTTTGACCCGTGCCGCGGCCAGTTCGATTGCCAGCGGCAACCCGTCGAGCCGGTTGCAGATGGTGGCGATGGCGCCGGCGTTGCCGCCGGTGATGGCGAAGCTGGGTTGCACGGCGCGCGCCCGGTCGACAAACAGCGTGACCGCGGCGGTGCCGGCCAGGGTGGCGAGGTCGGGGGCATGGCGCAGGTCGGGCAGGGTCAGCGGCGGCACGGCGAACTGGCGCTCGCCGCGCACGTTCAGCGCCGCCCGGCTCGTCACCAGCACCTTCAACTCGGGGCAACCCTCCAGCCACTCGACCAGCGGCGGGGCCGCCTCCACCACCTGCTCGAAGTTGTCGAGCACCAGCAGCACCTGCTTGTCGTGCAGGAACTCGATCAGCCGGACCAGCACGGGGGTGTCGCCGGTGTCCTTCACGTCGAGGGCGGTGGCAATCGTGGCCGGCACCAGGTGGGGGTCGCTGATGGTGCCCAGGGCCACGAAGTAGACGCCCCCGGCAAACTGGTCGCGCACTTCGGCGGCGACCTGCACGGCGAGGCGGGTCTTGCCGATGCCGGGCGGCCCGGTCAGCGTCAGCAGGCGCACATCGGGCCGGGCCAGGGCGGCGCGCACGGCGGCCACGGCCTGGTCGCGCCCGATCAGCGGCGTGAGCGGCAACGCCCCGGCGCCGATCACGGGCCGCGGGGCCGGCGCTGCGGGGCGCGCGGGTTCGGCGGCGGTGGCCGCGGTTCCGGCAGCCGTCCCGGTGCGGGCAAACTGGATGAACGCCGGGCGGTCGTGGGGCGGGATGCCGAGGGCCACGGCGAGGAGTTCGGCGATCTGCCGCGAGGGCCGGCGCTCGTCGGCTTCGATCCGGCCAATCGTCGCCTCGGCGCACCCGACCCGCACCGCCAGGTCGAACTGGGTCAGGTCAAGGGCTTTGCGGCGTTCGCGGAGCCAGCGCCCAAACGAGGCGGCGTCATTCATGGCGATCAAGTACCTTTTGCGCGGCACCACGGCAAGGCTGGGACGTTGGGCACGATCGGGTTGGGGACTGCGCTCATATTATACCCGATCTTTCGCTTGTCGCGTCAAGGCTCGGCCTGGCCCACCGGCAGCGGGCCGAAACCGCGCTCCGCCCGCGGAACGCAGCGGGCCAGGGCGCGGCAGGCCCGGCCCGCCCCAATTGCCCGCCGTGCGCCACAGGCCAGGGGCTGGGCCGTTGATCTTAGGAGGGCGCGGTCGGGCGGATAATAACCGCCTTGAACCCTCGGTTTGCGCGCCAGGCATAGCATGGTCCGGCGGATCTGCTTGGACATGCGCGCCCCACGCGGTTCAAGAAAGAGAGGACTGACATGGCCAAGCTTGCGGCGGCGGTCGACGAACGCGACCATAGCCTGGGACCCGCGGATGCACCGGTAACTCTGCTGGTGTATGGGGATTATGAGTGCCCTTACACGCGCAAGGCGCTGCTGGTGGTGCGGCAACTCCGTGAGCAGTCAGGGGACCGGCTGCGCTTCGTGTTCCGCAACTTTCCCCTCACCGAGATCCACCCGCACGCCTTCCATGCCGCTGAGGCCGCGGAAGCCGCGGCGGCCCAGGGCCAGGACGCGTTCTGGGCAATGCATACCTATCTTTTCGCGCACCAGCAGGCCCTAGAAGACGCCGACCTGCGGCAATATGCGGCGCTGCTGGGATTGGATACCGCGCGATTCGTGCAGGCCATGGCCGGGCACACCGGCGCGTCCCGGATCAACGAGGATATCGAAAGCGGGTTGCGGAGCGGGGTTCAGGGCACTCCCACCTTGTTCATCAACGGTACGCGCCACGACGGTTCCTGGGACCTGGGCCCGCTGCGGACCGCGCTGGCCCGCGCCGACCAGCATTAGCCTGGGATCCGGACGCGCCAGGGCATAGCTGTTGCTGTGTTGCGCCAGGGCCAGGCTGGGGGTGCGCGCAAGCGGCCGCGCAGCGGCCGGTGGTACCGCGCGGTGCGCGGGATGATGAAAGAATGAGGCAAACGAGGCAACATGATGCCGACTGTGAACGAACAGGACATCGCCCGCTATATGGCGAACTGGCAGGATGAGGTGGACAGCGCGGCCCTCTACCGGGCGGTGGCCGCCGCCGAGTCGAACGCCCAACTGGCCGGGGTATACCAGAAACTCGCCGCCGCCGAAGAGCGGCACGCCGCTTTCTGGGAAGGCAAGCTGCGCGACGCGGGCCGGCCGGTGCCGCCGCGCAAGATCGGCTGGCGCACGCGGGTGCTGGGCGGGCTGGCGAAGCGCTTCGGCCCGCAGTTTGTGCTGCCCACGATGAATCAGATGGAGCAGGGCGATGTGAGCAGCTACGACAGCCAGCCCGAAGCGGCGCACACGCCCCTGCCCGCCGACGAACGCTCGCACGCCCGGCTGTTGCGCACCATCTCGGGCGGGCTGGAGGGCAGCGCGGTGGCCCAATTGGAGGGCCGCCACCGGGCCACCAGCGGCAACGCCCTGCGGGCCGCCGTGCTGGGCGCCAACGACGGCCTGCTCTCCAACTTCAGTCTGGTCATGGGCGTGGCCGGCGCGCAGTTGACCGGGCAGGCCATCCTCATCACCGGGCTGGCGGGCCTGCTGGCCGGGGCCGGGTCGATGGCCATGGGCGAGTGGATCTCGGTGCAAAGCTCGCGCGAACTCTACACCCGCCAGATCCGCGTGGAGGCCGCCGAGATCGAGGAGGTACCCGACGAGGAGGAGGAGGAACTGGCCCTGATCTACGAGGCCAAGGGCCTGCCCGAGGCCCAGGCGCGGGCCATGGCGGCGCGCATCATGTCCGACCCGGCCACGGCGCTCGATACGCTCTCGCGGGAGGAACTGGGCATCGACCCGCAGGAACTGGGCGGCTCGGCCTACGAGGCGGCGATCACGTCGTTCGTGTTGTTCGCCATCGGCGCGATCGTGCCCGTGGCGCCGTTCATCTTCCTGGCGGGATGGCAGGCCGTGGTGCTCAGCGCGGTCTTGAGCGCGCTGGCGCTCTTCGGCATCGGCGCGGCCATCACCCTGATGACGGGCCGCAGCGTGCTGTTCTCGGGTATGCGCCAGGTCGCCATCGGCATCGCCGCCGCCGCCCTGACCTACGCGCTCGGCTCGCTTCTGGGCGTCGCCATCGGCGGCTAGCCGGGCAGCGCATCGCCTGCGCCTATGCTAGGCGTCCATGCGCAGCTCTTCCAGGTCGAGTTCGCGCTCGATGTCCCGCCAGATCGTGTCGTCGATGTCGCCGCGCTCGCGCAGATGCAGCGCCGCCGAGCGTTCGGCATCGATCACCGCCCGGCGGATCATGTGGTGTTCCAGCAGTTCCTGGTCCGCCGGGCTCTCCTCCTCGGGTTCCGCGGGCAGGTCCTCCAGGTGGCTGGCGCGATGCTCGTACTGGGCGCGCAGGGCGTTGATCAGCGGCAGGTGCGTGGGCCACTGGCCGGCGAGTTGGGTGATGCGCGCCAGGGCGGCCTCGGTCACGGTGCGCCGGGCGCGGAGTTCCTGCTGGGCCGGGCCGTTGCCGTCCTGGGCCACCCCCAGCGCCCGGATGAGCAAGGGCAACGTGAGCCCCTGGCCCACCAGCGTCACCAGGATCACCAGGAAGGTCAGGAAGATCAGCGAGGCGCGTTCGGGCGTCGTCGCGGGCAAGGCGAGCGCCGCCGCCAGCGAGACCACCCCGCGCATGCCGGCCCATCCGGCGACGAGGGTCTCGCGCCGGCTTAAGGCCGGGCCGGTGGCCGGCCGCCCGTGGCCGCGCGCCTTGCGCCGGTCGAGCCACCCGCCCAGGTAGTTGTCCCCGAAGATCCAGGCCATGCGCACCACGATCATGGCGAGGCTGACCAGCAGGCCGATGCCGATCAGCGGGATCAGCAGGTGCCCGGCCAGCGCGGGCAGGATCAGCGAGAGTTGCAGCCCGATGAGGATGAACACCAGGCCGTTGAGCACGAAGTCGACCATCTGCCACACGGCGCGCCCGCCGAGCCGCGATTCCGACCCGGTGATATACGGCTCGCGCCAGCCCAGGTACAGCCCGGCGGCCACGGTGGCCAGCACGCCGGACAGGCCGAGTTGTTCCGCCGGCAGGTAGGCCGCGAACGGCGTGAGCAGCGTGAGCGCGATTTCCACCGAGGGGTCTTCGATGCGCCGGCGCAGGGCGGCGACGAGGAAGGCCACTACTAATCCGACGAGCACCCCGCCCACGCCGACCACGACGAAGCGGAGGCTCGCTTCACCCACCGAGAACGCGACGGCCATGGCCGCCACCGCAGTGCGGTAGGTGACCAGGGCGGTGGCGTCGTTGACCAGGCTTTCGCCTTCCAGCAGGGTGACGAGCCGGCGCGGCACGCCCAACCCGCGGAAGACGGCCACCGCGGCGACCGCGTCGGGCGGCGAGACGATGGCCCCGAAGGCGAAGGCCGCCGCCCAGCCGATGCCCGGCAACAGCGTGTTCAGCAGCACCGCCACCACCGCGGTCGTCACCAGCACCAGCCCCACGGCCAGCGAGAGGATGGGCCGCAGCAGCCCGCGGAAATCCCGCACCGACGTGCTGAAGGCGGCGCTATAGAGCAGCGGCGGCAGAAAGAGCAGCAGGGCCAGGTTCGGATCGAGCGGGATGTCGGGCACGGCGGGGAGCAGCGCCAGGATCAGCCCGGCCAGCACGAGCAGGATCGGGTACGGCACCCGCAGCCGCCGGGCAATGGGCGTCAGCGCGGTCACGACGACCAGCAGCGCGAGGACCAGTTCCAGTTCATGCATCGCGGTGCTCCTCCGGGCGCCTGTGCGAGTGGTGGGGGTCGGGCGGTTAGCAGGGCCGGCGTATCGGCAATCGCCTGCTCCAGGGGCTGCACCCGCCCGGCAGTCAGGGCGGCGCCCAAGGCCGCCTCGCTCCGGTGCCCGCGCACCCACCGGAACCGCCGGCGCGCCCAGCCCTGGTGCAAGGTCCTGGCGATCTCACTCCAGTCCAGCATCTCCCTGAGCAGGCGCGCAGGTTGCCGGCCTCGGCGGCCCGGCGCGCCGAGTCAGCTTTCTGTCGGCTTGGGATGTTAGTTTCTTGTCAACTTCTTGTGCGGATCATTATAGCGGATTCTATGCTCTAATAGAACTAGCACATTAACACTTCCGCCGCTCCCCGCCGCCCGATTCTGACCTCCATGCGCCGGGTCTCGGCGCGGAGCTTATATCGGCAACATAGTCTAGCAAAGCTATTCGACACGCACTAATGAGCAACACAGCACCATCCGGACGAGCACCATCCCGAGTCCATGCTGAACCAAGGCTGAAAGGAAGACGAACGTGAACACGCAACACAAAATGGTTCGCACGCTGGCCTCGGCGCTGGCCTTGACAGCACTGCTGGGCGCGGGACTCGCGCACCCCGCCGCGGCGGCGCCCACGACGCCCACCGGCGAGGGCGCGCTGGACCCGACCTTCGGGCAGAACGGGATCGTGGTCAGCAACCTCTTTACCGCGGGCACCGACATGATTAACGCGCTGGTGGCGCAGCCGGGCGGCAAGATCCTCGGCGGCGGCATCTACAACAGCAGCTTCGACCTCGTGCGCTACAACGCCAACGGCAGCCTCGATGCCACGTTCGGTAACGGCGGCCTGGTGACCACCGACCCGCCGCCCGGCTACCAGTGGCAAGAGATCCTGGCCCTGGCCCAGCAGCCTGACGGCAAGATCGTCGCTGGCGGCTACGCCGCCAAGAACGACACCTTCAACAGCGCCGACATCGCCCTGGCGCGCTACAATCCCGACGGCAGCCTCGACCCGACCTTCGCCGGCGGCGGCGAGTTGATCTACGACCTGATGAACGGCGAGGACAAAATCTACGGCGTGGGTCTGCAGCGCGACGGCAAAATCGTCGCCGCCATCTCCGACGGCAGCAACATCATCGCCGGACGCTTCAACCCCGACGGCAGTTGGGACGCCGGCTTCGGCGGCAATCAGGGTGTCGCAGTGACCGGCCTGGTCGGGCACGCCAACGCCCTGGCCGTCCAGCCCGACGACCGCATCGTCATCGCCGGCGATGTCCGCAATGTGGACGGCTACGACTACGCGCAGGCGGTGACCCTGCGGCTCGATCCCGACGGCGCGCTGGACCCCGGCTTCGCCGCCGGCGGCGTGGCCGTGACCCCCTTCGGTGATAGCTGGGCGCTGAGCGCCTTCCGCGCCGTCGTCCTGCAACCTGACGGCCGCATCGTGGCCGGCGGCGATAACATCCCGGCCACCGGTACCGAGTTCGCCCTGGCCCGCTATAACGCCGACGGCAGCCTCGACCCGACCTTCGGCGACGGCGGCCGCGTCACGACCAAGTTCACGCAGGACGGCCCCGAGGTCATCAACGCGCTGGCGCTGCAGCCGGACGGCAAGATCATCGCCGCCGGGCGCATGGACGAATTCGGCAGCAACTTCGACTTCGCCATCTGCCGCTACAACCCCGACGGCAGCCGCGACCTGAGCATCGGCAACCGCGGACGCGCCTACACTGACGTTTCGACCCTGTTTCCCGACGAAGCCAACGCCGTGCTGGTGCAACCGAGCGGCACCATCGTGACCGCCGGCTATAGCTCAGACCTCAACTTCACGCGCAACGAGTGGAAGAACACGGCCCTGGTCGGCTTCCTCGGCGGCGCGGCGCCCCCGCCGCCCCCGCCCCCGCCGCCGCCCCCGCCGCCGGCGTGCACGGTCCCGTTCACCGACATCGCCGGCAACCCGTTCGCGACCTACATTGAGGACCTCTACTGCCGCCACATCGTCGACGGCTACCCCGATAACACCTTTCGCCCGTACAACCAGGCGACGCGGGGCACACTGGCCAAATGGGTGGTGCTGAGCCGGGGCTGGGCGCTCGATACCACCGGCGGCCCCCACTTCGTAGACGTGCCGCCCACCGACCCGCTCTATCGCTACATCGAAACGGCCTACAACCACGGGGTGCTCGGCGGCTACGCGGACCACACGTTCCGTCCGAACGCCAACGTGACGCGCGGGCAGATGAGTAAGATGATCGTCAACGCCATGGGCTGGGCGCCGGTCACCCCCGCGGTTCCGCACTTCCGCGATGTGAACACAGCCAACCCGTTCTACAGCCAGATCGAGACGATCTACGCGCACGGATTGGTCAGCGGCTACACCTGCGGCACGGGGTGCCTGGAATTCCGCTGGGGCAACGACAATACCCGCGGCCAGTTGACCAAAGTCCTCGACAACGCGCTCGGCCAGTAGCCGGTCGACCAGCAAAACAAGCACCCGCCCCTGGACCTGATCGGGTCCAGGGGCTTTTTATTGTACGGCGTGCCGCACCTCGCGCAGGGTCTGGTCCAGGGAGCGGGCCCGCCCGATAGCGAAGGCGGCGTTAAAGGCCGCCAGCCCGAGGGTATGGCACACAGCGGCCACGGTGCGCTCGTGATCGAGGCGGTCGGTATCGTCGAGCACGCGGCCGCCCGCACCGAGCAGCGCCTGCGCGGTGCCCAGCAACTCGGCGGCCTGGCCCGGCTGCCCCTGCGCGGCGCGCGCCCAGGCCAACCCGATCAGGCTCAAGCCGCTCAGGTGGATGTTGCCCAATTCCTCCGTCACGACCAGGCTTTCGAGGAAGCAGTCCTCGGCGGCGTAGGGGTCGTCGCGCGTGACGAATCCCAGGTTCGCCAGGGCCACGGCGATATAGCGCTTGTTGCCCAGTTCGCGCGAGAGCTTCAGGGCCTCCCGGTAGAAGCCGGCCGCCTCGCCGTCCGCGCCGCGCCAGCGGGCCATTTCGCCCAGGCCGATCAGCATGGTCGTCAGGATCCAGCGGTCGCCCACGGTGCGCGCGACGGCCAGGCTCTCATGCAGCAGGGCGCGGTCGCGCGCGGCATCGCCCAACCCCGACATGGCCGAGGCCAGCATGCGTAGCGCCAGCGCCAGCCCCCAGGCGCCGGCCCCGGCGCGGCAGAGGGCCACGCTTTCCTCGGCGCGGCGGCGGGCGCCGTGGAAATCGCCCTGGTCGAGGGCGGCGCGGGCCAGGAAGCTCAACGCGTGGGCCGCCGCGGAAGGATCCCCGCAGGCGCCGGCCACGGCCACGCTCTCCTCCAGGTAGCCCCAGCCTTTGCCTCCGTCGCCTTGCAGCCAGGCCAGCAAGCCCGCGCCGCAGAGTGCCCGCGCCTGGGCCGCGCGCAGATCGGCCCGGCTGACGCGGGCCAGGGCGCGTTCCAGGTAGGCGCGGCCCTCGCGCCAGTAGCCGCGCAGTTGCCAGAACCACCAGAGCGCCCCGGCCAGCCGCAACTCGCCGTCGCTGCCCGTGGGGTTGTGGTGAAACCAATCGAGCGCCGCGCGGATGTTGGCGTGCTCGGATTCCAGGCGCGCGATGGCCGCCAACTGGTCCGCGCCGCGCACGGCGGGTTCCTCGGCCTCGGCCAGGGCCAGGTAATAGACCGCGTGCCGGGCCTGGATCGCGGCGCGCTCGCCGCTCGCCTCCAGGCGCTCGGCGGCGTACTCGCGGATCGTCTCCAGCATGCTGAACCGGCGCTCCTGGTCCCCGGCGGCGTCCTGGCGGATGAGGCTTTTGTCGACCAGCCGGGCCAGCCCGTCCAGAGCATCGGGGGCATCGTGGCAGATCGCGGCCACCGCCTCGACGGTGCCGCCGCCCGTGAAGACGGCCAGCCGCGCGAACAGGGTCTGTGCCGCCGGATCGAGCAGATCGTAGCTCCACTCCAGCGCGGCGCGCAGCGTCTGGTGCCGCGCCGGCAGGTCGCGCGCCCCGGTGGTCAGCAGGGCGAGCCTGCCGCTCAGGCGGGCCAGCAGCGCCGCACTGGAGAGGGTCTTGATGCGCGCGGCGGCTAACTCGATGGCCAGCGGCAGGCCGTCGAGCCGTTCGCAGATCTCGGCCACGGCGGGGGCGTTCGCGTCCGTGACTGCGAAGTCGGGCTTGACCTCCAGCGCGCGCGCGAGGAACAGGCACACCGCCGGCACCTGGCTAAGCGCCTCCGGCGGCGGCAGGTGGCGCCGATCGGGCAGCGCCAGCGGCGGTATCGTGTATTCATGCTCACCGCGCAGCCGTAGCGCTTCCCGGCTCGTGACCAGCACCCTGAGGGCGGGCGCAGCGGCCAGCAGGGCGGCTACTTCCGGCGCGGCCGCGATCACCTGCTCGAAATTGTCCAGCAACAGCAGCAGGCGGCGATCACGGAGGTAACGCCGGAGGTCGTCGGTGAGCGCGGCGCCGCTGCTCTCGCGCACCCCCAGCGCCTGGGCGATGGCGGGCACGACCCCGTCAGGGTGGGTGACGGCAGCCAGGGCCACGAAAGTCACGCCGTCCACCGCGTCGTCCAGAAACTCGGCGGCCACCTGCAACCCCAGGCGGGTCTTGCCCACTCCCGCCGGGCCGATGAGCGTCACCAGCCGCGTGCCGGCGGGCTGCAAGAGCGCGCGCACGGCGGCCACGTCGGCGTCGCGCCCGATGAGCGGCGTCGGGGGGACCGGCAGGTTGTGGGGGACGCGAGGCGGCGCAGCCTTCGATGACGCCCTCGATGTCGGTGTCGACTTTCACG
>CBJNAR010000061.1:0-9872 GCA_966434075.1 uncultured bacterium | reverse complement strand
ACGAAGCCATCCGCGACGCCGTCGTGGCCGCCTGCGAGGCCACGCCGCTCGAAACACTGGCCGGCGTGGCCTCCGACGCGCCGGGCGACACGATCTACGCCATCGACCGGGTCTCCGAAGACGTGTTGCTGGAGCATTTCCACGATCTCGCCCAGGAATGGCCCTGCATCCTGATCGCCGAAGGGCTGGACGCGAGCGGGACGGCCGTGTTGCCCGCGGGCAGCGACCCGGCCCAGGCGGAGCTCCGCATCATCGTCGACCCCATCGACGGCACGCGCGGGCTGATGTACCAGAAGCGCTCGGCCTGGATCTTAACCGGGGTCGCGCCCAATCGCGGCCCGGCGACCAGCCTGCGCGACATCGAACTGGCCGTACAGACCGAGATCCCGCTGGTCAAGCAGCACCTGAGCGATTGCCTCTGGGCCGGGGGCGGGACGGAGGCCGGCGGCGAGCGCTACAACCGGCTCACCGGGGAGCGGCGGGCGCTGGCGCCCCATCCCTCGCAAGCCACGACTTACGCCCACGGCTACGGCCAGATCGTGCGCTTCTTCCCCGGCACCCGCGCCGAACTCGCCGCCATCGACGACGCCGTGGCCGCCGCGGCGCTGGGGCCGCCGCAGCCGGGCAAGGCCGGCGCCTTTGAAGACCAGTATGCCTCCACCGGCGGCCAACTTTATGAGTTGATGATGGGCCACGACCGCTGGATCGCCGACATCCGCCCGCTGCTGGCGCCGCTGCTGCGGGCGCGCGGCCAGGCCCTCGGCCTTTGCTGCCATCCCTACGACCTCTGCACCGAACTGATCGCGCGCGAAGCGGGCGTGCTCGTCACCGATGCGCAGGGCCGGCCCCTGGATGCCCCGCTCGATGTGGCGCCGGATGTCGCCTGGATCGGCTACGCGAACGCGGCGATCCGGGCCCAGGTGGCCCCTGTGCTCACGCGCCTGCTGCTGGAGCGCGGCTGGCTGCCCGCTGAGGAACCGGGCGATGTGGGAGTTTGAGCAAGCGCCGCTCGCCGGGCCGCCGGACCTGGATCGCTTCCTGGCGGTGTTGAACGCCCACCCCGGCTTCTTCGCGCCGGATCGCCCGCTCTATCTGGCCCGTGCGCCGGGCCGGCTCGACCTGATGGGCGGAATCGCCGATTACTCGGGCGCGCTGGTGCTGCAATTGCCCCTGGCCCTGGCGACCCGCGTGGCCGCACAACTGACCGGCGAGCCGCTGCTGGTGATCTGCAACCCGGCCCGTGGCGCCGACAGCGAGCCGGAGATCGCGCTGCCCCTCGCCGAACTCACGCCCGCCACCGAGCCGTTAAGCTACCCGGCGGCGCACCGGCTGCTGACCGCCGACCCGGCGCGTAGCTGGCTGGCCTACGTCGCCGGGGTGCTGGTGGTGCTGCACCGGGCGCTGGGGCTGCGGCTGCTGGGCGGCCTGCGGCTGTTGATCGACTCCGACGTGCCCATCGGCAAGGGCGTGAGTTCGTCCGCCGCGCTGGAAGTGGCGACCATGCAGGCGGTGTGCGCCGCCGCCGGCTGGACGCTCGATGGGCGCGAACTGGCGCTGCTCTGCCAGCGGGTGGAGAACCTCGTCGTGGGCGCGCCCTGCGGGGTGATGGACCAGATGGCCGCGGCCTGCGGGGAACAGGACCGCCTGCTGGCGCTGCTCTGCCAGCCCGCCGAATTGCAGCCCTCGGTCGCCTTGCCGCCCGATGTCGAGGTCTGGGGCATCGACTCCGGCATCCACCACGCGGTCACGGGGGCCGATTACGGCTCGGTGCGGGTGGGCGCGTTCATGGGCTATCGCATCATTGCCGCCCTGGCCGGCCTACCCGCTACGCTGCGGGAGCCGGGGCGGGTCGCCGTGGAGGACCCGCAATGGCGGGGCTATCTCGCTAACATCACGCCCTCGGTCTGGGAAAGCACCTACCGGACGCAGGTCCCAGAAATGATGGATGGCGCGACCTTCCTGGCCCGCTATGGCGGATCGACGGACGGCGTCACCCGCATCGATCCTGAGCGAACCTACCCGGTGCGGGCGGCCACGGCGCACCCGATCTGGGAGCACCACCGCGTGCGCCTGTTCCGCGCCCTGCTGAGGAAGCGCCGGTTGGCCGAGGAAGACCGGATGCTGCTGGGTGAATTGATGTACCAGTCGCACGCCAGTTACAGCGCCTGCGGCCTGGGCGCCGAGGGGACCGACCGATTGGTGGCCCTGGTGCGCGAAGCCGGACCGGCGGCGGGGTTGTATGGCGCCAAGATCACCGGGGGCGGCAGCGGCGGCACGGTCGCGGTGCTGGCCCGGCGCGGCCAGGGCGCGGCGGTCGAGGCCCTGGCTGCGCGTTACACGCAGGATACCGGACACCCAGCCGCCGTCCTGGGCGGGTCGTCACCGGGCGCTATGCAGTTCGGATTCATCCGCTTGCGCGTTACCCCTGGATAATACCCCCTCAACCCGCCACCGGGCGCGGGGCCTCAATCAGCAGCGATGAATTGCACGCACGACGCGCCCGGCACCGGGGTCTGCGCGACGGGGGCGCCCAGGCCGTCCGCCGTATCCAGCACCGGCAGCGTCGAGATAGTGTCGCTGTACTGGTTCGCCACCAGCAGGAACCGGCCGCCGGGCGCGATGGCGAAGTTGCGCGGCCATTGCCCGCCGCAGGGCCGGATGGCGACAGGCGCCAACTGCCCATCGGCGGCCACGTCGAAGACCGCCACGCTGTCGTAGCCGCGGTTGGAGACGTAGAGCCGGTCGCCCGCGGGGGTGATGTGGATGTCGGCCACGGTGTTCTCCGGTGCGCCGGGCGGCAGCGTATCGAGGATCTGCCCGGCCCGTAACCCGCCCTGGCTCGCGTCGTAGTCGTACACGGCCACGGTGTTGTCCAGTTCATTGGCAACGTACAGCCGCGTGCCGTTCGGGTGGAAGGCCATGTGTCGCGGCCCGGCCCCCGCTCGCGTTTGGACCTGGGTATGCGGCTGCAACCGGCCCGCCGCGGCGTCGAACGCATATAGCATCAGCGCGTCCAACCCCAGGTCGGCCACGATGACGAAGCGCTCGTCGGGTGTGAAGGTCGCCGAGTGGGCGTGCGGCCCCTGCTGGCGCACGGGGTGGGGCCCGCTGCCGGCGTGACGCGCCAGGTCGCTCAGTTCGCCCAGCGCGCCGTCGTCCCCGATGGGCAGCACGCCGACGGTGCCGCTGGCGTAGTTGGACACCAGCAGCCAGCGCCCGGCCGAATGGATCGCCAGGTGACACGGCCAGTCGCCGCCGCTGGCCTGCTGATTGATCGCGCTGAAGCCCCACGGCGCGCGGGTGCAGGCCATCGCCCAGACCGCGCCGGGCACGCCCTCCTGGTCCATGCTGGTCTCGCTGACGGCGTAGAGCCACCGCCGGTTGGGGTGGACGGCGATAAAGGACGGGTTGGCGACCCCGGCAAAGGCCGCCTGCCGGCTCAGCGTGCCCGCGGCGGCGTCGCAGGTGAACGCATAGATACCGGGCTGCTCGGGCGCGGCATAGCTGCCGGCATAGACGATGTGTTCCGTATTGGTCATAATCTCCTCTCCCGCCTCCTCATGTGCCGTTCCCTGATGTAGACGACGGGCTGGTTTGAAACCGGCCCCTACACCGCAACCGATGCCCAGCACGCCGGTTTGGAACCGGCCCCTACACCGCTGCATCCGGCCGGTTTCAAACCGGCCCCTACACGGCAAAGCCGGGTTACGCGCTGCGGTCCTCGATCTCCCAGGCGTGGTCGAGCACGTGCCAGGCCACGCGGCGGACGAAGTAACGCGGGGGCCAGCGAGCGCCGCCGCGCGGGCCCCGCGGTGCGATCTCGCCATGCCCCGCCGCAACCAGGGTGTCCAGCACGGCCCGGCGGGTACCGGCCAGGTCCTCGTCCAGGTGCGGGCTTTCGCCCGGCGCCGGCTTCCCGCCGGCCCCCCCGAGATAGCCGCCATCGGCGCCCAGCACGTGGCGGATGATCGCCTCGGTATCGCGACCCCCGCCGCGTGGCCCCTTACGCAGTTCGGTGCCGCCGGCTGCCGCCGTCGCGGCGTCGAAGGCGCGCCAGCACGCCCGCAACACCGCCTGCTGGCGGGCGAGTTCGGCGGCGTCGAGCGGGCGGGTGTCCGCCTCCGGAGCGACGGCGGGCGCGCCAAAGTCAGTCGTTCCGTTGCCCGACAGCCGCTCGACCACGGTGAAGGCGGTCAGATCGGCGGGCGCGTGGAAGCCCAGCTTTGTGCCCTCCAGCACTTCGGCATAGCGCGGCCCGTAATCGAGCAGCGCCTGCAAGGCCGCGGCTTCGTCGCGCCCGCTGCGGCACCAGCCGGGCCACTCGATGGCCCCGGCGAACACGCGCTTTTGGCCGGTTTCGAGATACACGTCGATGTGCGACGACGACCGTGGCATCTGTCCCTCCATTGGCGACCGGCCCGGTGCAAGCCGCGCCCTTGCCCCGCGACGGCGGCTAATGCGTGACCCGGTAGGCGAACAGGGTGTTGCCGTCCAGCACGTAGAGCGTGTTGTCCGCGCCGTAGGTCACGCCGCGCGGCGAGTTGGGCCGGGGCCCGTCGCCCGCGACGTGGGTAAGCTGGACGTAGTTGTGTTTGGTGTTGATCGACACCAGGCCGGTGCTGCAACTCGCCTCCAGCCACTCGTCCGAGCCGGGCAGGTCGGCAAAATAGCGCGGCTTGCAGGTCAGGTCGTACATTTTGCGCAGGTTGCCGTTTTTGTCCAGCTTCTGGATCCGGTTGAACGTCTCCGTGGTGTAGATGTTGCCCTGCGGATCCGTCGCCACCCCGCGCGGATTGTTCAAGATCGATTCCTTGCCCGTCAGCGTCGCCAGCGGCGCCCCGCCGGTGCGCGGGTACTGCAGCACCACGCCGCGCGACTGGTCGGCCACATAGAGCGAGTCGTCCTCGCCGAAATAGAGGCCCATGCCCACGACGCTCTTGCCGTCGAGCGTGACCTGGCGCACCACATGACCGTCCGGCGTCAGCGCCAGCAACGCCTGGTCGCCTTCGCCGTTGTTCAGCACGTTGAGCAGCCCCTCCGGGCCGACGGCCACGCTGCCGGGGTGCGCCCAGGCCATCGGCTGCCCGTCGGGCCCGATCGGGTGGAGTTCGGCGTACGTGGCGGTAGCGACGGTGAAGACGCCCACGGTGCCGGGCTGGTCGGGCGCGCCCGGCGGGCCGTATTGCGCGATATAGACCTTGCCGTCGAGGTAGGCGATGCCGCCGGCGCTGTCCAGCGGGGCGTCGATGCCCCAGCTTGCCACATACTCCAGCGTGGTCTTGGCGCGCAGAAAGTCGTAGTTGATGACGCCCCAGCCCGCCCCCAGCAGGACCAGGATGCCGAGCGACAGCGCGAGGCGGGCGCGGGTGGGCCACCGCGGTGCGGCGGGTGCCTGGTGCCGCTGGAGCAAGAACATGCCCAGCAACACCACCAGAATGCAGGCCCCCAGCAGCCACCCGGTGCGCCAGGGGAACCAGGCTTCGTCTGGCGTGGCGAACGTGGGCACCAGCGGCGACAGGTCGATTCTCAGCGGGGACGCCGGATCGTTGGCGATCCAGGTAAAGATGGCGCTGTCGCCGCCGGAGAACATCGTGCGCGGATCGGCCAGCATCACGGCCATGAAGGCCCCGCCGATCAGGGCAAAGCCGGCGTAGAGCGCCTGGTACACCCGGCTGCGGCCCAGCGCGGCCAGGGACAGCGCCAGCGGCGCGGCCAGCAGCGGCACCAGCGTCGAGGCATAGCGCGCGGGCGGCCCCCAGTCCCCGCCCCAGCCGCTGTAGGCGGCAATGAAGATCATATACGGCAGCGACACCAGCGCGATCCAGCCGAGCAACCGGCGGTCGGCGGGCCGGCCCGTGCGGAACATGGCGACGGCGCCGACCACGGCCAGGAGATAGATCGGTGCGAACGGCAGCAAGCCGAAGCGCCGGCTGAACAACAGGCCGAAGGCGCCGGTGAGGAACAAGTAAAGTTCGTGGCCGCCGGCCCACGGCCAGTAGATCCAGCCGACCCCGGAGCCTTCCCGCTCGTCGTTGGCCGGCGCCACGCTGCCGAAGAGGAACAGGTGATAGGCGCCCAGCCCGGCGGCCAGCAGCACCACGGGCGCCAGGAGCCACAGCGCCCGCGGGATGTGCGCGGCCAGCGTGCGCCACGTGGCGCGGACGCGCAGCGCGACCAGGGCCGGGCGATCGGCGGGCGCGAAAGTGCGCCACCACTGGACCAGGGCGTAGAGCCCCAGCCCGGCGGCGATGGGCAGGCAGCGCACGGCCAGCCAGGGGATGTAGCCGATGGCGGCCCCGACCAGCAGCAACCGGCCCGCGCCGTTGGCCCGCCAGCCCAGCGCCAGCCGGCGGAAGGCATAGGTCGTTGCCAGCCCCGTGGGCAGTTCGGAGAAGATCATGTACGAGTAGCTCATCAGGGGGCCGCTGAAGGCCAGCGGCGCCCACACCGCGAGGGCCACCCAACGCTTGCCGGTCGTCTCATAGGCCAGCAGGAAGATATTCGTCGCCAGCAAGGCGCCCACCAGGCACATGAAGACCACCGTGGTGGGCCACCACAACGCGAACCACGACCCGATGATCCAGGCCGGCACCAGCAACACCCCCAGGCCGGGCGGGTGGAACGAGTACAACTCCTGTTCCGGGCGGGCGCTCGACATGGCGAGCTGGCGCGGCAGCGGGTACGGCGCGTCCATGCCGACGAAATCGGGCGGGTGGGGCGCGAGGCTGTAGAATTTGTCCTCGTCGTGGTTGGCGTAGTTGTTGCTCAGTTCGAGGTCGCCATCCTGCACCAGGCTGAGCGTGTCCATCAAATAGAAGGGCTGGTCGCCGGTGGGCGGGCTGCTGTAGCGGATGATCTGGGGCACAAAGGCGAGGTACACGAGAAAGGTCAGCACGCAGAGCAGCGCGACCCAGCGCATCGGCACCACCCGCGGAGCCAGATCCGCCCCGGCAGGCACCGCGGGCAGCGCCGCGGGGCTGTCCCGGTCGCCGCGAGTGGCCCCGGCGGCATCCGGCGCGGGCGGGCGGGGCGTAGGTCGCGCCACCGGCGACGCCCCGGCCGGCAGCGGCGTGACCCTGGTGGGCGGCTCGCCCGGCGCAGCGGAAGTCTTTACGTGATCCGTCATGGGCGTCCCCTTATCGTGGCTCAGTCGTGTGCAGCACCTCGCAACTTCCCGCCCCCTGTCCTCGCCGTGCCCCGGCCCAACACCGGCGGCTATCACTGATGACCTTGCCGGTATTCTATCCCAAAGACCGGGGCGCGGCAAGCGGGTAGCAGCCCGAACGGTAGCCAATTTCACGCGATAGACGGCCCAGGCACGTTATAGAGTACGGCGGCCACGAAGGAGGAGCAACGGCACATGGCGTACTTACCTATCGAGAATTACGGTGTAATCGGCGATTGTCATACGGTGGCCCTGGTCGGCCTCAACGGGTCGATCGACTGGTTATGCTTCCCGGTGTTCGACTCGCCCAGCGTGTTCGGCGCGATCCTGGACGACGAGAAGGGCGGGCACTTTCAGATCACGCCGCTCGAAGACGATCTGATGGCGCGCCAGATGTACCTGCCGGAGACCAACGTGCTGGTGACGCGCTTTTTCAGTGCCGCCGGCCTGGCCGAGATCACCGATTTCATGCCCATCGAAGACGATAAGCACGCCACCTGGAACCATCGCGTGATCCGCCGGGTACGCGTGGTCCACGGGTCGATGCGCTTCAAGATGGAGTGCCGGCCCGCCTTCAACTATGCCCGCACTAAGCACACCGTCATCGCCGACCACGACGGCGTGGTGTTCCGGTCCAAGGACCTCAGCCTGGGTCTCGCCAGCGACACGCCGATGAAGATCGACGGGCCGGCGGTCACCAGCGAGTTTTCCCTGTCCGTGGGCCAGACCACTGTCTTTGTGCTGCACCGGGTGGACGACGACGAACCGTGCGGTGAGTACTTGAAAGAGGACGAGGTCGAGCAGATTTTCGAGGACACGGTGGAGTTCTGGCACAACTGGCTGTCGCAGTGTACCTATCAGGGCCGCTGGCGAGAACGGGTCTACCGCTCGGCGCTGGTGCTCAAGCTGCTGACCTTTGCCACCACCGGGGCTATCGTGGCCGCCCCGACCACGAGCCTGCCCGAATCACTCGGCGGCCCGCGCAACTGGGACTACCGCTACACCTGGATTCGCGACGCCAGCTTCACCTGCTACGCGCTGCTGAGCCTGGGCTTTCAGGAGGAGGCCGGGCGCTTCATGGGTTGGGTCGAGGCGCGCTGCCGCGAACTCGACCCGAAAAAAGGCGGCCTGCAGATCATGTACGGCATCGACGGGCGGCACGACCTCAAGGAAGAGATCCTGGACCACCTGTCGGGCTACCGCGGCTCGCGCCCCGTGCGCATCGGCAACAATGCCTACAAGCAGGTGCAGATGGATATTTACGGCGAACTGATGGACTCGGTCTACCTCTACAACAAGTACGCCCACCCGCTGTCGTATGACCAGTGGACGTATCTCCGCGAGTTGATGGACTGGGTGGCCCACCACTGGCAGACGCCCGACAGCGGCCTGTGGGAAGTGCGCAGCGGCAAGGAGCCGTTTGTCTACTCGCGCTTCATGATCTGGGTGGCGATGGACCGGGCGCTGCGCGTGGCCTTCCAGCGCGGCCTGCCGTGCAACGAAGACCTGTGGAAGCAGGTGCGCGACGCGGCGTATGAGGAGGTCATGGCGAAAGGCTGGAGCACCGAACGCCAGGCGTTTGTGCAGTATTACGGCAGCGACATCCTGGATGCCAGCAACCTGGTGATGCCCATCGTCAAATTTGTCGGCCCCACCGATCCGCGCATGGAGGCAACCATCGACCGCACGCTGGAGAACCTGACCTTCGACGCGCTGGTCTACCGCTACGATGTGAGCCGGGGCGCCAAAGACGGCTTGCCCGGCCAGGACGGCACGTTTTGCCTGTGCAGCTTCTGGCTGGTCGAAGCCCTGACGCGCGCCGGGCGCCTGAAGGAGGCCCGGCTCAAGCTGGAGAAGATGTTCAGCTACGCCAACGGCCTCGGCCTCTACGCGGAGGAAATCAGCACGACCGGCGAGATGCTGGGCAACTACCCCCAGGCGTTCACGCACCTGGGGCTAATCAACGCCGCCGTCAACCTGGACCGCGCGCTGAACAAGAGCCAGGCGTGACGCCCGGCGCGGGCCGGCCCTGCCCGGCGCCGCGCTAATCGCTGATGCCCGATTGCGCGACGATTTTGGTCGGGGTGACGCGCACCAGCAGTTCGTCGTCCACGGCGTTGCGCTTGCCGTAGGCCGCGGCCTTGCCGGCGCCCATGTAGCGGTGGGCGATGCGCGTGGCCCAGTCGAGCAGGTCGGGCGCGTTGCGGACCAGTTCCGCCGTGCCCTCCATCAGCACGAACGCGAAGGGCGGCGTCTCGTCGTCCACGCAGAGGGCGACGCGCGGATCGCGCCGCAGGTCCCGGCCCTTCCGCGTGTTCTCGCCCGTCGTGAAGACCACCGTGTCGCCGTCGAGCACGAACCACACCGGGACCACATGCGGGCGCCCATCGGCGCGCACCGTGGCTACCTTCATGGTTCGGGTGCCTGCGCTCAGGAAGCGCCGCCGCTCATCCGCCGTCATCGTCTGCGCCATGTTCCGCCCTCCTCGCCCGGTTACAAGCCATCCGCCAAGTATACCGCGCAGAGCAATTCCCGTGCGCCCGTTGGGCGGGCTATGGCAGCGTCACGCAATCGTACAGATAATCCCCTCGCGGCAGGTGGGTCGAGATCCAGGTGTAGAGTGCCGCATCCACTGGCTGGCTGTCCCATAAACTCAACACCGCGCCGGGCTGCTGCGCCAGTGGTTGCAGCGCCGCCCAGGAACCGG